>JBNKYV010000200.1:0-18207 GCA_050301075.1 Gammaproteobacteria bacterium | reverse complement strand
TTACCCTGGAAGATGGCTCCACTGTTGAGCTCAAGGGTAACGAAGAGGTGGAATATGACGGCGAAACACACACTGCCGCCAACCTCTACGATGCATTGAAAGAAGGCTACTACGGCAAGTTCTGATATTTAGACAAAAGGGGAGAACAACCCTCTCCCTTTATGCCCCTCTGGGTGCTTTTTGATACCCCAGGGCGCTAGAGTGTCCGTCGCGATGCGACGGGGGATTAAAAAATTAATGGGAACGCAGTTTGCGAACCTAAAGGGAGCAACACATGGCAATTAAAATTGGCAAAAAAATCACCGGATACTCCGTTGCAAAAAAAGAGGAACCCGTTGAAGAGAGCAAAAAGGACGAAAGCTCAGAATCCGAATCCAATGTGATTCAGATGCATGAGAAAGTAGAGCGCCCAGAGATGCTGATCGGCTCTACTTACAAAGTTAAAACACCACTGTCTGAGCATTCACTGTATGTCACCATCAATGACATCATTCTGAACCCAGGCACTGAACACGAGCTGCGCCGTCCTTTCGAGATCTTTATCAATTCGAAAAACATGGACCACTTCCAGTGGATCGTAGCCCTAACGCGAATCATCTCTGCGGTATTCCGCAAAGGTGGCGACGTCACCTTCCTGGTAGACGAGCTACGCTCTGTGTTCGACCCGCGCGGCGGCTACTTCAAAAAAGGCGGCAAATTCATGCCTTCGCTGGTAGCTGAACTAGGCGACGCTATCGAATGCCATCTACGCATGATCGGCCTACTGAAAGATGAAGGCCTGGATGAACACCAGCAAAAACTGATCGATGAGAAACGCAAACAGTTTGATGGCATCGTAGACTCAGCAGAAGAGAGCAACGCCAGCGATTTTCCCGATGGCGCCCAGCTTTGCAACAAGTGCAACACCAAAGCCATGATCAAAATGGATGGTTGCATGACATGTTTGAACTGCGGCGACTCAAAATGTGGTTAAAATAGGCTCTATTAGAAAAAAATAACCTAATTAAACACCCTTTGGGAGAAGAGAAATGGCCATTAATCACACCCCAGAAACTGGCGCTTGGTATATCAATATGAACAACCAGTTCCTTAGAATCTGGGGGGTGATCTATGAACACGGCGTAGCCGAAAAGCTGGTACTGCACTATCTCAACGGCTCTCGCTCGATAGTCACCCTCTGCCAGTGGGCAGAAATGGACCTAATCCGCTACCCAGAAGAGTCCACCCAGCAAACAGGAACTACCCCGGGCTAACTAACGCCGCCATAACCGCAGCCAGCGCCAAAAATTGAGCAAGCTGGCCAGCGAGGCAGCAAGATAGGTCAGCGCACATACACGCAGTATGTTGCTGGCCTTTTTTTCGTCTGCAGCATCCAGATATCGCCCCGCCTTGAGCAACGGCATGGCGCGCCCAAAACTAGCATCCCACTCCACCGGCAGCGTCACCAGATGCACCACTGCTGCAGACAGCATTACAGCAGCCCCACAAACAAACATTGCCGCACTAGCCGCTGGCGAGCGGGTAATCGCCGCCATCACAGGCAAACCCAACATCAGCAAAGCCCCCACCTTCTCCAGAGTATTCGCCACCGCAACCAAACGACTGCGCCAGCGCAAAGGGGGATAATCAAGCCCATCCTGAATCGCATGCCCCACTTCGTGCGCAGCCACCACCACCGCCGTCAGCGAACGAGCATCCTTACGCCCCTCTGCCAAACGCACCACTTTGGCCACAGGATCATAATGATCTCCCCGCTCGGTAGCCTCGACTTTTACATGATGAAGATTGAATTTATCCAGCAGATGACGGGCAAATTCGCCGCCCGTCCCTGGGAAATCATCTCGCGCGCCGGAATAACGACGCAAAGTAGAACGCACCCACAACTGGGGACCAAGGAAAACAGCTAAAAACAGAAGAATTAAAACAACAAAATGCATCAATCAACACCACTATAAGCGAAGGGATGCAAATGGATTTAAAGAAGAGGATCGCCCTTTGCCAAACCCTCCCGCTTAAGATGCTTTACAGCTTGCTGTGCCTCTAAGCGCGTCAGCAACGTGGGGATAAATCTGGCACCGCGGAACTCACCATCCATCAGCCGAGCCTCTATATAATAGGTACCACCGGGTTCAAATTCGAAACGACGACTTTGGCTCGCCGTATCAATCTCCCAACGACCACGAATCTGCATCAGTGTAGACATGGTAATCGTCATGTCACGCGGCTTGAGGTAAACCAGCGTGTATTCACCTTTTGTAAGCTCCAGCAGCGGCTTACCATCAATACTGACATCCAGATCATTATCCGTCAGCCCCATTGGGTGCTCTGTCTGGGGGCGTATAAAATAGACTCGAGCATGAGGTTTGGACGTATCACTCTGAGCCATGGGATGCCCAAAATCACTGCGCGTCAGCGAACATGCCGACAACCAAAACGCCAGCAATGCGATCCCTAGAACCTGAACCCTTAACATCAATATTCTCCCCAAAATGCTCAAGCATTCTTAAAAAACATAGTCTACGGGATTCGATTTGCGCTATCCAGAGCACTAACAATGGAACCTACCCAAGAAAACATGAACTTTTTTCACGGAAAGCTCGCCATTTTACCGAATTACGCACACAAGCCCCGATTGCAACAAAAAACGACAACACAACAAAATATCATTAATAAACAAATAGTTAACAGAGCGCAGACAGACTTCTCGTACCAACAAGGCAACGCTAACAGGGCCAAACATCGCAATTCCAGAGGCATGTAGTATAATGGCGCGCTTTCGAGCGTTATGCCTGGGCCAATTACCCTCTCTCGCAGTCGGTAGGCCAAAGCACACAACCGGGATAACAAAACCAATAACATCGGCGTTGAAAATAACGCGCACTCCCGGACTCATAACAGATTTTAAATACCCAGATGCCCAGGATTTAAAGGCATCTGCCACTTAAGCTTAAGGAGGACCTAAATGTCCAGAAAACATCCTGTTGTTGCTATTACCGGCTCTTCTGGTGCAGGTACATCTACTGTAAAGAATGCAATGGAGCACATCTTCCGTCGTGAAGGTATTAAAGCTCAAGTTGTAGAAGGTGACAGTTTTCACCGCTACGACCGCGCTGCGATGAAAGAAGCCGTAGCCGCTGCACAAGCAGAAGGCCGCAACCTGAGCCACTTCGGCGAAGAAGGTAATGAGTTCGCAAAACTGGAAGAGCTGTTCCGCACTTACGGCGAAACAGGCACCGGTCAGGTACGTAAATACCTGCATTCAGATGAAGAAGCTGAGCCATATGCACCTCTGCAACCAGGCCAATTCACTCCTTGGGAAAATATCGAAGCAGGTTCAGACATCCTGTTCTACGAAGGTCTGCACGGCGGTGTTGTGACTGAAACTGTAGACGTAGCACAATGGGTTGACCTGCTGGTAGGTGTAGTACCTTCAGTAAACCTGGAGTGGATCCAAAAGATCCACCGTGATAACAAAGAGCGTGGTTACTCTGCGGAAGCAGTTGTAGACACTATCCTGCGTCGCATGCCTGACTATGTAACATGCATCGCGCCTCAGTTCTCACGCACAGACATCAACTTCCAACGCGTGCCAATTGTTGACACATCTAACCCTTTCATCGCGCGTGACATTCCTACGCCAGACGAAAGCTTCTGCGTAATCCGCTTCCGCTATCCTAAGAAGCACGACATCGGTTTCTACCTGCAAATGTTGCAAGGTGCTTGGATGTCTCGTCCAAACACTATGGTACTGCCTGCTAGCAAGATGGGCATGGCCATGGAAGTGATTCTGACTCCAATCATTCACGACATGATGGAAAAGAAACGCACTGCTTCCTAAAAAGCATGCAAAATAAGGGGGCTTTATGCCCCCTTTTTCCTTTTCACAACAAGACGTTATATACTGCCTAACGCCCGAATACTTTAGCTAACAGGCTTCAGTAACGATAACATTAAACAATTCGCTGTTTTTTGGAATTAGGACCTACAGTGTTAGTCGCCGTTATTAAAAAAATCCTACCCGTGATGCTAAGCCTTACTGCGCTGGCATTCACACCAAACACTGTAAACGCAGAATCAGCTCCCAGCCTGGAAGAGCTAAAAAGACTCGCCATCGATTTACGCCGCGAGATACAAGAAACCGAAGACAAACTCGCCAATCTCGACAAAAATAGCCTGTCGATTTATCTCAATATCGATAATATTCCCAAGAAATATTTACAGGATATCGAGATTAAATTGGGCGACCAAACCATTTCAAAATTGACGTTTGATGATAAAGAGTACGACTCTCTTTCAAAAGGCGCCATGAAGAAGATATTCTCTGCCAGCGTTCAACCCGGCGAACACACGATTGTTGCCTCGTTAAACAATGAAGCAAAAGCTGACTTTCATACCAGTCAAAGTATGATCTTAACCAAAAGCAAAGGCAGAGACATTCTTAAAATCACGCTTTCAAGTCTATTGCGCGACCCCAAGCCCGGCATCTTTTTTGATCACGAAACGGTAGCACAGTAGATGAAACACAAAACACTCTCCCGTTTTATGTGTAAAGCGGCCCTACTGGCTGCATCACTGTTTCCTGCCGCAACGATTGCTCTTGAAGATGTCTCCCAAGACATTGATTACAGCAAGGTAGAAAACACCATACTGGGCCACGCGTTGTACACGCGCCTTCATAACAGCCCGGAAGCCTCCATGGGCATCCTGATCAACGCCGACAAACACAACATGTTTGGCAAAGACAAAGCGTTGGCGCTTATTTTTCTCGGCGACCAGCTAAACGAACAGGGTTTAAAAAACGACGCATTAAACGCCTATTACAGCGCCATTCAAAGTGCGAAAAAAGATAAAACAGGCGACCACGCCCGTCTGCACTACGCCCGCGTAAAACACGAGCTAGGGCAACATGAACTTGCCCACAAAGTCGTTAACGAGATTGATGACGACAATCTGTCAAAAGCACAAAAAACAGAGTACGGCATCATCAAAGCACATGCATTACTCCGTGAATCAAAAATTGAAGAGGCGATAGATGAGCTTCCCTCTATTCGCAACAGCACCTTATGGGCACTCTATCAACGCTATAACTTTGGCAGCGAATTGCTTGGCACCTATAACAATAAAAACGGCGCCAGCATTCTGCATGACCTAAGTAAAGTCGACGACGATAACAATCCAGAAATTCTGGCATTAAAAGATCAAAGCAATCTGGTGCTGGGCTTTTCACTGCTCAAAATCAACAAATCGAAAAAAGCTCGTGGCTATTTCCAACAGGTTAGACTGAACGCATCCATGTCGAGCATGGCGTTATTAGGCATGGGCTGGAGCTACGCGATTGATGAAAATTACGAAAAGGCATTGGTTTACTGGTTAGAGTTACAGAGCCGGTCTTTATCCGGCCCATACGGTTATGAATCGTCACTGGCTATCCCATATGCATTTGGCCGCGCAAACGCTTACCAACAATCCATTAGCTTTTATAAAGCAGCCCTAAACCGCTTCGAAACCGACATTGCCGCAATGGATGCAGCAAAACCGGCCATCAAATCAGGCCTGTTTATCAACATGCTTAGTCAATCACCCGACGACGAAACCGCATGGGTAAGCACATGGGAGCTAAACGCAGACAGCCCTGAAAAAATGTTTTTGCCGCTATTCATGGACAACCCCGAGTTTCAGCGCCACCTGCAGGAGTATCGTGAACTGCTGATGCTCAGAGAAAAAGTTGCTCGCATGTATAGCGAGGTCACCGACCTGGAGGTGCGCTCCGGTGGCACACTTAGCCAACTGCGCCAAAAGCATAAGCTACTTACCAATGCCGTTGACTATGCAACCAAGCTCAAACAACCGATACTACAGCGCATTGCACTAAACATATTGGATAGCTATCAATCCGAGCTTAACAGCTATCTCCAGCAAACACGCCTTGGCATGGCTCAGGCAATTGAAAAAGCGTCCATGGCGTTTGAACCCGAATGAAACGTAAATTAATCGTCTCAATCAGTGTACTCATCAGCAGCGCCCTGATAGCGGGATGCAGCAGCACACCTGACGATCACACGACACTCGACAGCCTAGAAAATCGCAGCATCAAAATTGACACTAGCCGCCCCAGCAATGCTGACCTAGGCACGGCGATCTCTGCTTATGAAAGCATCATCGAAACCAAAGATGAAAAGCTAAGCATTAAGGCCATGCGCAATCTCGCAGACCTGGAGATGCAACGCATTGACCTGATGAGAGAAACAGATCAGGGCCATTTGATTGATGAGAACAGTTACGAAAAAGCGATTAAATGGTACCGTGAAATTCTCGTTAACTATCCCGACTACTCACAAAGGGAAGAGGTGCTCTACAACCTGGCGCGCGCCTATGAAGAGAACGATCAGATTGAAAAAACACTCAAAGTACTAAGCATCATCTCTCGCGACTATCCACGCTCAAAACGCACGATAGAGACAGCGTTCAGACGTGGCGAATTGCTTTTCCAAATCGGGCGTTTCCGCGAGGCGGAAGTTGCCTATGCCGAAGTAGTCTCCATTGGCAGGGGCACTCCCTTTCATGAACAGGCGATGTTTAAATACGCTTGGTCTATCTATCGCCAAGACCGCTGCGTTGATTCACTGAGTGCTTTTTTTGCCTTGCTCGATCGCAAACTTAATCGCGACGCAAAGCCATCCGAGCTAAAAAACTTCAGCTTCCTATCCAAGGCTGAGCTGGAACTGGTAAACGATTCATTCCGCGCTGTTAATTTATGCATCACAACAGAAGGCGGCCCCAAGGCGCTCAACAACTACCTAGCCAAACAGCCACCGCGCATTTATGAATTCATGCTCTACGAGAGACTGGCAGAGTACTACCAGAAGCAACGCTTGCCAGAACAAGCCGCTGAGGCCCTCAGTAGCTTTACTGAACGTGCGCCATGGCATCCATATGCCCTGCTCTATCATAACAACGCCATTGATATCTATATCCAGCTAAATCTGCGCGACAAGATCATTCCTGCAAAAACAAAATATATCGATGACTACGAGAATCTGAGAAAGCGCTGGAGCAACACTAACCACAACAGTTATTTTGACTTTCTTATCCGTAGCGATGAAGAGACTCAACGCATACTCGAGGGACATTTTGAGAGACATCTATTCGATGTTGCAGAGTATCATCACGCAGCCGCACAGAAATCAGAAAGTGCGCTCGATTATAAAATTGCCATCGAATGGTATCGCCGCTATCTAAAACACTTTCCTGATGGTGAACGCTCACCAGAGATCAACTTCCTGCTGGCAGAAGCATTGTTTGAAGATCGCCAATACATCGCTGCTGCTCGCGAATACGAACGCACCGCCTACAACTACGGCGAACATGAAAAAGCGGTTACCGCAGGCTATGCGGCATTAGCCGCTTATGAAGAACACACCAAAACACAAAAAGTTAAGAAGTGGTCACAGCTAGGTACGCAAAGCGCCCTGACCTTCGCTCGCACATTTCGTGATGACCCTCGAGCACCCGCGGTACTCTCCAAAGCTGCAGACGAACTTTATAAAGCAGACAAAACTCACAGCGCGATCATCGCTGCCGAAACACTGTTAAACCGCTATCCCAAAGCCAAAAAGGAACATCGTCGCTTAGCGTTAATTGTTCTTGCCAATATTCAGTTTGACCAATCTGAATATGAAGTTGCAGAGCTGTTTTACACGGAACTCAATTCGTTAATTGACCGTAATGATCCCCTGGCAGAAGAAATTCCAGAACGTATTGCTGCAGCAATTTATAAACAAGCCGAGCACTTTCGTCAGCAAGGTGCATTACGCAGCGCCATCGAACATTTTGACCGACTGCTTAAATCAGCACCGACCTCCACCATTCGCCCAATTGCGGAGTTTGATATTGCAACGGCTTACATTCAGCTAAATGAATGGGAAACCGCACTGGAATACCTAAAAGACTTCAAAGCGCATTACCCAGCACACCAACTGGTTAAAGAGGTGGAAGAGAAAATTGCTATTGGCTACCTACAGCTGGAGCGCCCGGTTGAGGCCGCTGCCGCGCTGGAGGGTATCGCTGCCGGCATGGAGCCAGAAGCGCAACGAGAAGCCTTCTGGCAAGTGGCCGAGCTGTATGAAAAAGGCGGCGAACCGGTTAAGGCGGCCACCAGTTTTGTGCGCTATGCCGACACCTTTCCATCACCACTGGAACCTGCCATCGAAGCCCTTTACAAAGCCGCGCTGGCCTATCGCAATGCCGGTCAAGAAAAATACTATTTCGTACAAATGGAAAAGATCTACGCACTTGATAACAACGGTGGTGACGAACGTACACCACGCACACGTTATCTAGCAGCCAAAGGTGTATTTGAATTGGTTGAGCCGCACTATCAGCGTTATGAGAGCATTCGCCTCGTTGAACCTATTCGTACCAACATGCAATTGAAAAACAAATTCATGAAGGAAACATTGGCGCAATACAACAAAGCCATTGATATTGGCGTAGCAGAATACACCACCGCATCCACCTTCCGCATCGCACACATGTATGCAGACTTCAGTAAAAAACTGATGGAATCAGAACGCCCCAGCAACCTAAACGAACTGGAGCTGGAAGAGTACGAGATCATGCTTGAGGAACAAGCCTTCCCATTTGAAGAGAAGGCAATCACCTTGCACGAAGCCAACCTTACCTATTTAAGGGATGGCGTGTTTAATGAATGGACCCAAAAGAGCATGCAATCATTAGCGCAGCTAATGCCTGGTCGTTATCAGAGGAGTGAATATAAAGATGTTGCCGCACCTTCACTCTATTAAGCATTGGGCTTGTACCGTTTGCGTTGCACTCATCATCAGCGGCTGCTCCGGCGCGCAAACAAAGTCTGGCCTGTCTGACGAAGAGGCTGCACAAGCACAAGCAACTGAGGCTCAAATCCGTATCGAAAAAGAGTTTAACACCGGGCTTGAAGCCTACCGTGCCGGGGACCTGAAAAAAGCAGAGGGTATATTCTTTGCCATGTCGCGCGCCTATCCAGGCTATGCTGCCATCTACGCCAACCTGGCAATGGTATATGCAGAGCAAGGGATGGCAAACAAAGCTGAAGAGGCATTTATTGATTCGATTCAAATCAAGCCAGATCAGCCAGAACTGTACAATCTCATTGGCATTATGTAT
Source organism: Gammaproteobacteria bacterium (assembly GCA_050301075.1). Taxonomy (GTDB): domain Bacteria; phylum Pseudomonadota; class Gammaproteobacteria; order Tenderiales; family Tenderiaceae; genus JBNKYV01. The sequence goes on along the minus strand of JBNKYV010000200.1, from coordinate 9,045 downwards.
CGCAAGCAGGGCGAATACGGCCAAGCCATGCTCAAATACCAAGAAGGTCTGGAGATTGCTCCAGACAACCCCAACCTGTTAGCCAACATGGGAGTGCTGTACGACCTTTATCTCGGCCAGCCGGAAGAGGCGGTAAAATATTTTCAACGTCATCAGGAGTTACTACCTGACGACAAACAGATGAAAATCTGGCAAGCAGATTTAATGCAAAGGGTGATGAAATAATGAAGCGCATCATTTTCACCATAGCGCTAACAATATTAGCAAGCAACAATATTCATGCCGAAGTTGTCGTGGAATCAGAGGGCATGACCGTGTTCGGCCAACACGAACTTCCTAAAGTACTTTATGTCGTACCATGGAAGCGCAAAGAGGCGCCTGAGATTGATGCACCGCAAACACAAAGCTTATCGACTGATGTATTAACCCCGATTGATCCTGAAATATTCAAACGTCAATCAAAGTATTACAGCCTGATGTCGAAACAGTTGTCCGGCAAATGACGACAACAACAATATTTTATTAAATTGCAGTATCATTACGTACATTCAACAACCTGCCGATACAGGTTGCATATTTTTTAAAGAATTGAGTGGATCAAGGAGACATTAATGGACTTTTCCACAATCGTTCGTTTCTTCGACGACGGCGGGATCTTTATGTATTTCATTCTAGTGATCCTGGCTTTGGGCATTGCCATCGCTATCGAACGCTACATTTATCTGTCTGCGGCAAAATCCGGCAGTCGTAAAATGTGGAACTCACTAGTGCCAGAACTGCAGTCCGGCAACTTTGACAAAGCAACGGAAATGGCCTCCAGCTCAAAGGCAGCTATTGCCAGCATGATGAGTTACGGTTTGGCTCAAATTAAACAGCGCACCAACCATCGCGATGAAATTGAAACCGCGATGGAGGAAGGCCTGATGGAAGTGATTCCACGCCTGGAGCGCCGCACCCACTACCTGGCAACGCTGGCAAACATCGCCACCCTGATGGGCCTACTGGGTACCATCATGGGTCTGATTCAAGCCTTTACTGCAGTAGCTAGTGCTGACCCATCTCAAAAAGCCGACCTACTGTCATCCAGTATCTCAGTAGCAATGAACACTACAGCTTTCGGATTGATGACAGCCATTCCACTACTGTTGATTCACGCTCTGCTGACAACTAAAACAACAGAGGTGGTTGATAGCCTGGAGATGGCTGCAGTTAAATTCCTGAACATCATCACCAAAGGCAGCAACGCAGGCTAATCCCATGAGGCAGCGCTTACGTCATCAGCACCGGCAAGCACCGGAGCTGGATATCACCGCCTTTATGAACCTGATGGTTATTCTGGTTCCGTTCCTGCTGATTACAGCGGTATTCAATCAGGTCAACATCCTGGAGATGAACCTGCCCGCTCCCAGCAATGAGGAATCAAAACCACCATCAGAAACACCACCGTTTCAGCTGGAAGTCATCGTACGCAAAGATGCGATTCAAGTTGGGGACAAACCTGGCAGCATTCTCAAGGCCATCCCTATGAAAGAGGGCGAGCACGATCTGGCTGCGACACATACGCTATTGAAGCAACTGAAAGTTCGCTTCCCGGAAGAGACTGCCGCCACAATCCTTCTAGAACCAGAGGTTCCCTACAACCATCTGATTCAGGTGATGGATACTTTACGCTCCTATGAAGACGGCAACGGCGTTCAATACGAACTGTTCCCTGATATCGCATTGGGTGATGCCCCGAAAGACCAAAGGAGCAAATAAGCCATGAAGATGTCACGGCGGGCAAAGCGCATGGAGCGCCACCACAAGAGAACCAAGGGTAAGGTTGGCATCAACTTGGTTTCCCTGATGGATATCTTCACCATTCTGGTTTTCTTCCTGTTGGTAAACTCTTCAGACGTTGATGTATTACCTAACACCAAGAGCATACAACTGCCTGAGTCCATTGCGGAACAAAAACCGAAAGAGACGCTATTCATTATCGTCAGTGAAGAGTCCTTACTGGTTCAAGGTCGTCCGGTTGTTGATGTCCCTGCCGCCCTTGCCAGCCAGGAAAACATCATAGAAGAATTGAAAACAGAACTCGAATATCAGGCCTCGCGCAGCGTATTGCCAGCCGACGAAGAAGCGCGTCGAGAAGTCACCATTCTCGGTGACAAAGAGATTCCTTATCGTCTGCTGAAGAAAATCATGATTACGTGCAACAGCGTCAATTACGCCAATATTTCGCTGGCCGTCACACGCAAAAAGACAGGTAGTTAAGGTTACACGTGAGCAATCAACCATCCTCAATGACCGCCCTACCCTGGACCTCATCGGCTAACGATGAGCGCCGCTTTCATATCATCGTTGTCATTTCACTTGTTGCAGCACTGGCATTTAGTTATGCCATGATTGTCATCGATGCACCGAAAGTGGAACGCACAGTGGCAGAAAAAATTCCGCCGCGCCTGGCAAAAATGCTGCTGGAAAAGAAAAAGGTAGAACCGCCCAAGCCAATCGAAAAACCAAAACCGGTTGAACCGGAGCCAGAACCAGAAAAGCCAAAAGAAGAACCGAAACCAGAGCCCAAGCCTGAGCCACCCAAGCCTGAGCCTAAGCCGGTAGAAGAGAAAAAACCAATTCCCAAATCCCAAAAGGATGTAGAGGCTGCGCGCAAGAAAGCTTCTAATGCTGGCGTACTAGCTATGCGTGACATGCTAGCTGACTTGCGGGAAGCAGCGCCAATTGAGGCAGTTAAACCCACTAAACAACTGCAAACTAGCGGCGCACAAGAGACCCAGGTTAAACGTTCTGTATTAACAGCCAAGGCAGCCAAAGGCAGCGGTGGCATCGACACCTCTCGTTTTAGTCGTGACACTGGTGGTACTGAGCTAGCGGGCTATCAGGCATCAACTGTAGTCAGCTCTCTGGAGAATCTGCCTGATCCGACTGCGAGTGAAAATCTCGAACAACAGGAGACACTACCACGCTCCAAAAATGAAATCATGCGCGTTATTAATGACAACTACACAATGGTAGACAGAATTTATCGGCGCGCTTTGCGGGAGAACCCAACACTACAAGGTCAAGTTTTAATTGCCATGACTATCCTGCCAGATGGTAGCGTATCAAATGTAGATATTCTGGAGTCCGACCTAAAAAATGAAGAAGTAGAACGCAAGCTAGCGCTACGCTTAAAACGCCTAAACTTTGGCGAAAAAAATGTCAGCGAAACCATATTCAAGTTTCCACTTAACTTCTTACCGAATATGTAAAACAGATATACCAGATACAAAAAAGGGTGACTTTATGTCACCCTTTTTTGTTTTATAGATTGAAGTTAGGCTATTAAAGCAACACGCGCTCGATACCGCCTTCTTTAGCGCGTTCAACAAAACGTTTCTGCCAACCTTCGCCCAACATCTTGCTCGCCAGTTCGGTCACAATATAGGTTGCTTCCAGGCCAGTATCATCCTGGTAGCGCGACAGGCCTTGCTGACAAGCAGGGCATGAAGTCAGCAACTTAACATTGCCATCTTTGGCGCAGCTACTCCCCGTAAGTTCCTGAACACCATTCTGCAGCTCTTCCTGCTTACGGAAGCGTATCTGCGTTGAGATATCTGGACGCGACACCGCCAGAGTTCCTGCCTCACCACAACAACGATCGGAGAGTTTTACATCTTCACCCATCAGCGTTGATGCAACCTTGATTGGGTTGTGCGTCTTCATCGGCGTATGACACGGATCGTGATACATGTACTGCGTTCCATCTACACCATCCAGGCTCACGCCCTGCTCCACCAGATATTCGTGAATATCCAACAGACGACAGCCAGGGAAGATCTTCTCAAACTGATACTTCATCAACTGATCCATACAGGTACCACACGATACAACTACCGTTTTGATATCAAGATAGTTCAACGTATTAGCAACACGATGGAATAGCACGCGATTATCAGTCGTGATCTTATGACCTTTATCACGATCGCCCGCTGACAATTGTGGATAACCACAGCAAAGATAACCCGGTGGCAATACAGTTTGTGCCCCAGTCTCATACAACATTGCCAGCGTCGCCAAACCAATTTCACTAAATAGACGCTCTGAACCACAGCCAGGGAAGTAGAACACTGCATCCGATTCATCATTCACCTTGGCAGGGTCACGCAGGATAGGCACCGTCTTTTCATCTTCAGCACCCAGCATCGCGCGCATAGTCTGCATAGGCAGGCCGCTCGGCATTGGCTTCTTCATGAAGTTAATCACTTGCGCCTTCACTGGCATTTTGCCTGTAGTGGAGGCCGGCAATTGCTTGCTACCCAGCAGGTTAAAACTCTTAGCCACTTTGTGCGCCATACGCTGACCAGCATAACCCCATTCGATCATACCTTTGCGCATTGCTTTGATGGTTGAAGGATCTGTTACGTTTAAGAACGCCATCGCCGCTTTAGTGCTCAGACTGCTACGTTTCTGGCCACGCTCTTTCAAGATAGTGCGCATGCGAATAGTAACGTCGCCAAAGTCGATGTTTACCGGGCATGGCGTTAAACACTTATGACAAACCGTACAGTGATCGGCCACGTCATTCATCTCATCAAAATGACGAATAGAGATACCACGACGTGTCTGCTCTTCGTACAGAAACGCTTCGATGATCAGACCGGTTGCCAGAATCTTATTGCGCGGCGAATACAACAGGCCCGCACGCGGGATATGCGTATTACACTCTGGTTTACACTTACCACAACGCAAACAGTGCTTGATGTCATCGTTCAACGCACCCAGCTCACTCTCTTCGAGAATCAGCGCCTCTTGCTCAACCAAACGCAGTGATGGTGTATACGCGTTATCCAGACCAGAACCCGGCATTAACTTGTCGCGGTTAAAATGGCCGTTCGGATCCACCTGCTTTTTATATTCCACAAAGCGATCAATATCTTTTTTGTTTAGATATTGAAACTTGGTCAAGCCGATACCGTGCTCACCCGAAATAACACCACCCAAACCTGTCGCCAACTCCATAACGCGATCAACAATCTGATCAGCCTCATGCATCATGCGATAGTCATTTGAGTTAACCGGAATATTGGTATGTACGTTGCCATCACCAGCATGCATGTGTGTTGCAACGAACAGACGACTGGAACGGATATCACTGTGAATATCATCGAGACGTTTACGCACTTTCTCCAGGTCCTGTCCGTGGAAAATATCCTTCAATGGTTTTTCCACTTCACGACGGTACGAGACACGCAGATCACGACACAACAATAGCTTCAACAAAGTATCGCCCGGCTGAACAACCTTCTTCGCCTCTTCATCCAGCAGATGATTATTATCAAGCGCAGGCGCATCCACCTTGTCGATAATTTGCTGCCAACGCGTTTCGACCTGTTCCAGATGTTCCAGTGCAGCATTACGCTTAGCATCGAAATAAGATTTCGACTCTTCGCTCTCGTCGTAATCACCTGCCGGACGCAGCTGTGCCACATCGCCTTGCAGATACTCTTTCACCGCTGCAATCATGCGCAGCTTGTTCATGGTAGAGAATTCGATATTGATGCGTTCAATACCTTCGTTGTAATCGCCTAGTTTATCGAGCGGGATAACAACGTCTTCATTGATCTTAAAGGCATTGGTATGTGCAGCAATTGCTGCAGTACGAGAACGATCAGACCAGAAGCGTTTACGTGCTTCCGGGCTTACGGCGATAAAACCTTCCGCGCCACGCGCATTGGACAAACGCACGATATTGGATGCGGCATCTGCGACTTTGTTTTCATCATCGCCGGCCACATCAATCAGCAACACCATTTTAGGACGTTCACGACGCGGCGCCTTGGTATTGTAATTCACCGCACGCACATAACGTTCATCCAGATGTTCAAGCCCCGAAAGCACTACGCCTTCGTTGCTATCAATGTAGTCTTTGGTTTCAACAATCGCTGGGACAGCTCGACGCAAATCATTACCGAAGAATTCCAAACACACAGTACGCGTGACTTTGGGTTCTTTATGCAGGATGAATACGCCAGATGTAATCAGACCATCACAACCCTCTTTCTGCACGCCAGGCAGACCGCCGAGGAACTTGTCAGTAACGTCTTTACCCAATCCCTCTTTACGGAAGGCAGAGCCAGGCATCTTCAACGTTTCAGGCTCATCCACTTTGACCTTGCCGTTTGGTTGATAGCGGGTGATGCGGAACTCAACTTCATCCTGATCGTGAATCTTGCCCAGGTTGTGGTTGATACGCTCAACTTCCAACCAGTTACCATCCGGCATCACCATGCGCCATGACAGCAGATTGTCGATGGTGGTACCCCACAACACGGCTTTTTTACCACCGGCATTCATGGCGATATTGCCGCCGATGGTGGAAGCATCCTGAGAAGTTGGATCAACCGCAAAGACATAGCCATTAGCATAGGCACGATCAGAAACACGACGCGTCACCACACCTGCTTCAGCACGCACGGTGGCCACTTCACAATCAACGCCTTCCGGCGTCTGCATAATCACATCGCCCAGTGCTTCCAGCTTTTCGGTATTGATAACAGCTGTGTTGGCGTGCAGCGGCACGGCACCACCGGTGTAACCGGTACCACCACCACGCGGAATAATGGTCAGGCCCAGTTCGATACAGGCTGCTACCAATGGTGCAACCTCTTCTTCAGTATCAGGCGTGATGACCACTAGCGGGTATTCCACACGCCAATCGGTCGCGTCGGTTACATGAGAAACACGCGCCAGACCGTCGAATTGAATATTGTCTTTGCGTGTGACCTTGCTCAGGCGTTTAGACGCCAGTTTGCGCAGCTCGCCCTGCTCTGGCAACCATGCCTCAAACAGCGTGACAGCATCACGCGCTTTTTCAACGAGCTTAAGTGCCAGCTCGTTGCCTTCGGCACGCAGCACAATTTGATCGAGACGATGATTCAGCGCATGGGTCAACGATTGCCAACGCTTGGGATTTTCCAGCAAATCATCTTGAATAAAGGGGTTACGCGCGATAACCCACATATCCCCCAGCACTTCAAACAGCATGCGGGCGGAGCGACCGGTTCGACGTGAACCGCGCAATTCATTCAGCGCATCCCACATACCTTCGCCCAGATAGCGGATCACAATTTCGCGATCAGAAAACGAGGTGTAGTTGTATGGGATCTCGCGTAAGCGGCGAGTTGACTCTAATATCATGATTTCTTTGGCCGATAGACAAATAGCGGGAGTAAAAATGACGGTAATTTTAACATGTCCGGCATATGGATTAGTGGAGAAAAGGTCAGAGATATCTACTTTTTTCCCCATGAACTATATTTTGTACATGATAGACAACGTTTTTGCAGCATTTTCCGTATATTTTTAAAGGATTTAAGGCGCATACGCTTAACCAAGGAAAACAATACATGAGCGATCAATCCAACAGTGTCGACATGTTTGCATTGGCGAGACTTTCGCCAATTTCGTCCCTTCTGGACGACCAGATCGAAGAATTGGCTGCCAACACTAAAGAGCTAGCCGTCCCTCCCGGCCACGCGCTATTTAAAGCGGGCGACACCGATGATGATCTTGTCTACCTCATCGAGGGCGAAGTAGAAATTCGCCATGAAAATGGTGACATCAAAAAAATCGAAAGTGGCACCCCGGAAAGCCGCCGCCCCCTGAGCGAGAAAGCACCACGCCAAACCACAGCCGTGGCCATAACGCCAGCATTGTACGTGCGTATTGATCGCGATTTGGTAGACACCATGCTGACATGGGCTGAAAGCGCCTCTTCAGAAGCAGAAGAGGTTATTATGAGCGGTGATGATATTGTAACTATCGACACCGGAGCGTTGAAAAACAAAATGCAACATTCACCCAATTTCCGCAAACTACCCGCTGCCAGCATTGACCTGCTACTGGAAAAAATGGAGCCAGTGCGCATGAATGCAGGCGAAGTAGTCATTCGCCAAGGCGACGAAGGGGATTACTTCTATGTTATCGAAAAAGGTGAAGCCCTGGTAACGCGCATCGTTGAGGAAGACGAAAGCAGCGATGACTCCATTGAAATGGCCCACCTGAGCGAAGGCTCGACATTCGGTGAGGCAGCCCTGATTTCAGATAAACCACGTAACGCCACCGTATCCATGCAAACTGATGGCGTACTGCTGCGCTTGAATAAAGAGAACTTCCTTAAGCTGATGCAGGAACCCATGCAAAACTGGGTTACCTATGATGAGGCCGTTAAATTGGCTGAAGCGGGCGCTGTTTGGATCGACGTACAATCACGCGAAGAATTCAACCAAGGCCATCTGCCCGGCGCAATGAATATCCCAATGAACGAAGCACATCGTCGCTCGCAAACACTGGATAACAGCAAAAAATATATCTGCTACTGCAAAACAGGGCGTCGCAGCTCTGCGGCCGCATTCATCCTCAGCTCATACGGGTTGGATGTTAGCGTGATCAAAGACGGCCTTCCTAGCTCAGTTGAAACAGAACTAGTGGCAGAAGCTAGCTAGCCCCCCCCTAAACAAACCACAGCAATACTGCATATCTTGCCCCTTTACCTAGCGCTATCATCACCAGCGCTGGCAAGGGGTGGATCTTTAACCAACCCGCCGCCACACACAGCGGATCACCAATCACCGGCAACCAGGACAGCAACAAGATAGGACTCCCCCAGCGCTGCACGCGTGCAACCGCCCGCTGCCGCTGCGGCTTTTGCAACGCTTGCAAGGGAAATCGTCGCGCCAACCACCATCCCAGCAACCAGGACAACATACCACCTAGGGTGTTACCCAGCGTAGCAATCATCAGCAGACTCGCTTTGCTATGCGTACCATCCATCGCCAACGCCAGCAGCAGACCTTCAGAGCCTCCCGGTAATATTGTCGAGGAGATCAGCGCACTGACAAACAGCCCCCACAATCCCCACGTTTCAATCAATTCACTCACAACGCAGTAACTGACAAAATATTTAAATAAAAAAAGATCAGCCTAAAAAATTACATCGTGGGATGCGGTGATTTATCCGTCGTAAGATCCTGAATAAGCTCAGCAGAAATTTCACCGGAT
>JBNKYV010000199.1:0-5556 GCA_050301075.1 Gammaproteobacteria bacterium | reverse complement strand
TCTCTTTGCCGGGAAGCCCTTTACAGACGGAAAACGAAGGTTGAATTAAAGATGAACCATTACTCCACCATACACTGTACTGGCCATAGTTTTGGTCTAGCATATATTTCGCCAGATCACGGTGGGGTTGTATGTGGTTATTAATAGGGAAGTGCAATGCCCCGGTTAGACTATTACCCTGCGACATGCTGGGCTGCTGTATCTCGGTATAGTCAACAGGGCTTTCCATCGCCTCAACACTTTTATCAAAGTGCTCAAAGTCAAACTGGTCTTCCAGCGTTGTGAGCGCTAAACGCTCGGCTTCTGTTAACCAAGCAGCCATTGAGTGTGAGATGTTCAATAGGTTGCAGTGGCGTGGCATTGATACTGCGATGGTTAGTGGAAAATAGCGCCCCACTTTGTCTACGCTGGGAATCATCACTCCCATCCACGGAGTAGGGCCGCAAATGTTTTCAGAGAGCGCGAAGCGCCATACTGGACTGGTGAGATAGATGTCTAGCCATTGATCACCTAAATCAGTCTTGCTTTGTGCAATAACGTTTTGCAGCCATGCATCCCACACCTCAACGAAAGGGCGTTTGGGCAGGCGACGGCAGACAAAATCCCCTAGATCGGGGATCTTGCCGTAAAAGCCTGCACTACTAAAGCTAGCCACCGTTGATTACAGCCCATCCGAGACTTTGAACGCCGCCAGTTCTTCACGGCGGAAAGGATTTACACCGCTGTTGGTGGTGAGTGTGTAGCGTGCGTTATAGTCTTTCTCTTTAAAGCTCACACGTAGCTGGTTGCGTTGCGAACCAAGAGCGATGTTGGCTTTATCGAGGATGCGATAAAAGGCCCAGGCACCATCTTCCGTTGTGACGAGATTGCTGCCATCTGTGGTCTCAAAACGCACACGTGTTTGGTTGGGGCCGTCCGGTCCTGGCCATTGAACGTTGGTGCTACGTGTTGGGCCATGGCGATAACTGATTTTCTGGCCGTCCAGATCAAGTGTGAAGCGAGCCAGCGATGCATCCATGTCTATTGGCTTTAGCGCAAAGTTAACGGTAGGCGTTAACTGGCCTTCGCTAAAGAACATCTGCTTAATGGTATCCGCCCTTTGGAATGTCGCTACGCTGCTACTGCTAATGCCTAGTGTACGGCCTTCCATTGGTTTAAGGCTCCACCTACGACCACTGGCGACAATAAACGGCGCCATGTAGTTTTGATAGAACAGATCCATTGTGCCTTCTGGGCCAAAGAACTTGGAGAACTCAACCAGATTGATCTCGCGTGTTGTGTTGCTAAACACTGGGTAGCGGTTTTTGATCATGCGGTTGTAGTCCGATACCACTTCGTCCTGCCAAACGGTGTTGGCGTAGCGTGTGGCGTTCTCCAGTACAACACGCCAGCTGTTGTCTGAGATCTCTTTGACCATGTTTTTAAGCGGGCTAGGGTAACGCACTGCTTTAATCTTAAGACGATTGAGCAGGTCCTGTTCACCATTCATGATTGCTTTCGCAGCCATAAACGCGGCTTTGCCATCGGGTACGGCTGCAATCTCTTCCAGAAACAGATTTACTTCGGCCAGCAGCGTTAGCAGCTCGTTGAGCTGTGCGCCTTCGCTGGCAGTGGTAATGGTGTTAAGTGGCAAGAAGGTGCCATGCACAAACTCACCGGGTTCCGCTGCCACTTCTTCGCCTTTGTTTTTACGCAGCTTCTGGGCTTTCTTGGCCAAGCGTTGCGCCTTCTTAACAAACTTGTTTTTAACTTTGATCTTGGCCGCGCCTTCTTCTTCAGGCGGATCAATCAAAGTGGTATTGCCGCTAACATCCGTTAACATCATTTTCAGTGGTGAATTAATGCCGGAGAGTTTTTGCATTACCTCTACACCGTGGCGAATGTTACGGAATTCAGTGATGTGTATGCCAGCCAATAGATTTTGCCATTGCTCAACAAAATCATCTTCCAGCAATTCACCTACTTCGGAGTTAAGTGATTCCGGATCTGCTGCATCTGGGTTGTTGGTCATTGGACCAAGTACCCAGTTTTGCTCGGTAAACTCTTTGGCCAGTTCCAAGCCGTTTTTCTGGTAATACTCTTTAAAACCATCTCGAGTAAACAGTCCTGGAATTTGAGTTTTACCTTCAAGCTGAGTCAGGTCGAAGTAGTCTTCAGAGCCGGTGCCCAGTACTTTTTTCAGATCAAAACCGATTGGTAGCTCATCAGCGGCTTCCTCTTTCAAGCGTGTATAGATCAGCTCTGCTAGCGGGAAGCTGTTGAGGTGATCACGCGCAGAGGCGATGACACGATCCGACAGGTCTTGAGCCGGGAAGGGTTGGCTGAATAGTTGATTAACATGGCTGCTCAGTATGGCTTGTGTCTCTGTGCTACCTGCTAATGTCGTGCTGATGTCTGAGTTGATCCATGATTTTAGGAACTCAGGGTTGCGGTGCTCGGGTTGCCCCATCATTAGATAGGCTTTAAGTGCATCCATGACAAATTCGGAATCATCAGACGCGCTGTTTAGCTGTTCTTCTAATCGTTTGACGATACGTGGAGCTAGTATGGTTTGCAGTGCGCCTTGGTAGCCTGCCAAGCCGCGTTCTTCAATCACACCTTGTTTGCTTAGCCCAAGGCCTGCGTAATCATCAATCTCGCCAATGGTGTAGATATTGGCTGCATCACGAATGGCGTTCAACGCTGGTAGCGTGGCGCGCATATCGCTGCGAGGTGTGAGTGCCTGGCTTTCTTGTTCATAGAGCGCCAGTTTCTCTTCCAAGCCGTCGATGTAGGTGGAGTTACCTGTATAGCTCACTGCCCAGGTAATGGCGGCAGCCGTTGTTACTGTGAGCGCGGTTGCGTAGGCGCCACGGCGTAACAGAGTGGCCTGTTTTTCCAGTTTTTCGTTGACGCCAACAATATCGGACTCTTCAAACGCAAGATCCTGAAACACGTTGGTTAAGAAGTAACTAAGTCCTTGGCCACTAAACATCGGTGCGCCCTGGCGATCAAGACCAAAGGTCGATGCCAGTGAACCCATCATGCGATCAATGGGAGTGCCTTCTTGCGTACCGCTAGTGAAGTAAACACCGCGCAAAATAAAATTCTGCTGATAACGGTTTGGTCCAAACACTTCTTGTAGGAAATGGTTGGCATGACTTTGTAGTGATGCCACTTGATGAGGGAAGGCGTGAATACGGCAGCGACGTTGCATGTCGCGTTCTTGATTCAATCGCGTCATTAAGCGCGCATTGAGGCGTTCAATCAGTGCAGTGAATTCACCGGTGAAAGCTTCAGAGAGTTGTTCACGGCTTAGTTCTTCACGTAGGGGTAGGGTCAATCCCCAAACCTGTTCACGCTCTTCTCGGCCCAAGTCATCAAAGTACTCCATAAAACCTGAGATCAAATCGCACTTGGTGAATAGTACATAGACAGGCGGATTGACGCCTAGCTTGTCGCGCAGTTCTTGTATGCGAGCTTTAACAGCATCAGCATGCGCAGTACGTTCCGCTTCGCTGCTGTTCATCAAATCCGTAACACTGAGCGCGACGAATACACCATTGATAGGGCGGCGTTTGCGATAGCGTTTTAGCATATCCAGGAAGCCACCCCAGCCACTGCTATCTAATGCTGCATCACTGTCTTGTGTGGTGTAACGGCCAGCGGTATCAAGCAGAACTGCTTCGTCGGTAAACCACCAGTCGCAATCGCGAGTGCCGCCGACGCCACGTAGCGCGTTAGGACCAAAACGATCCGCTAACGGAAAGCGCAGCCCGGAGTTGGCGAGTGCGGTTGTTTTACCGGAGCCGGGTGGCCCGATAATGACGTACCAGGGCAGGTCATACAGATGTTGTTGGCCGCCGCGGCCTTTCATCTTGGTTTTTTTCAGGATGCTGAGTGCTTCCTGAAAGTTGTTTCTCAGCCCCGCCAATTCTTCATCGGTTGCAGCCTGTTTTTCCGCTTCTGCTTCTGCAGCAGCCTGTGCGGCCATCTCTTCCTTGGTAAGTTCTTTTACCAGTTCGTCGTTAGATTTTTTCTCCATCAACAGTTTGATGAGGAATGAGATACCCCAAATCAATAAGACGATAACAATGGTAATGATACGGCTGGAAACGGTTTCAAATGGCTGGCTTTCGCCGATGGAAACCAGCGGGCCACCAAACCATACCAGTACAGCAATGGCGATGAGACCAATAGCAGTCAATATCCAACGAATCATTCCTGGATCTCCCTTTCCAGCTGCGGTTGGCTAATGGCATCAAACTGCTCCAGTGACGGAGAGGCGTTGCTATAAAGCATGAAATTAAAACCGAGATAGACGCACAATAGAATCACGCCAGTCAGTGCGCCAATGACCCACAATGGTACTTGTTGGGCCAGTGTGTTGACCTTGGCTTGCAGGCCGCGCCAACGTGGTGAAAGTTCGCGTTCGTATTCGCCGCGGTGCATGCGAACGATGTTGAAAAGCTCGTCACGCAACGTATCAATAGCAGAGCGGCCATTGGGTTGAATGCGGTATTTGCCTTCAAAGCCCAGCGCAAGAATGATGGAGTAGAGTTCGATCAGGTCAATGTTCTTGGCAGGCTCTTGGCGAATGCGATCAAGGATTAAAAAGAATTTCTCACCGCCGCCGGTCTCTTTATGGAAAGTACTGAGCATACTGTGGCTGCTCCATACCGATGTGCTTCCCCATGGAGTATTCAATACGCTTTCATCAATCGCTGCGCAAAGGCCATAGCGACTGATGAGCAGGGCCTCAGGCATTGCGCCCATGCTGCGGGCATTGTTTTCAAAGTTCTGGATCGCTTGTACCACCTGCCTGTGCAACCCGGCGATATCGTTATGCTGTGTGGTGTTTTTCATCTGACCGATAAGTGCCAGTAATTGGGCTGCAGCATCCGTAATGATATTCGTGCCGGTACGCGTTGGACCAATGGGGGCCGCTGGTTGCGGTGTTGCCGGTGCTGTATACGCAGCTTGCGGCGCTGCTGATGCGGCGGCCTGTTGTGGCGCAGCGGGTGCGGCAGGTTGTTGAGGTGCGCCTGCAACAGGCGTGGCGCCACCTGGGCGAGGGCGAATAACGGTTTTGTCGCTATCGTCTGGATTATAAAAAGGATCGTCTGTATTCATGGTGGATTACTCTTTGATCGCCCAGAATTCCATTTCCAGTCCGGGGAATTCGCCCCCAACATGAAATGCAAAGCCGCCAGATTGGCCCATCTGCTTCCACAGCTCGCTGTTACGTTCCAGCTCAAAGTAGATAAAGCCCGAGTGATAAGGAAGTTGCCTTGGGGCAACGGGTAGCTGTCTGAGTCCGATGCCGGGCAGTTGCAGATTCACTAATTCACGGATCTGTTCAACAGGGCCGGTTTTTACCTGTGCAGGGAAGCGGCGCGCCAGCTCATCCGTGGTGATATCTGCGTGAACGGCCAGCACAAAGACGGCGCTACCGATCAGTTTGTGGTCTGCAATGGTAGCCACATGAATACCGTATTGGTGCGCCTGAATCTGAATCGGTGTAGCGGTTTGTTCCAATACGGCGCTTAGTGCGCGGCGTAGTGAGGAGATAACCGG
>JBNKYV010000198.1:0-4744 GCA_050301075.1 Gammaproteobacteria bacterium | reverse complement strand
AATACCGGATCGATGTTGGGGTGCGCGGAGCCAGGGAGTTATGTGTGGATACGCGATACCGGAAATCCCAAGCGTAAGTATCTATATAGTTGGGATGTGAGTGAGTTGGCTTCTGGTGCTTTGGTTGGGGTGAATACGGGCATGGCTAATCAGCTTGTTGCTGAGGCTGTCGAAACAGGCGTAGTAAAAGAATTGCGTTCCTACAGCCAGATTAAAGCAGAGGTGAAATATGGTCAGGAGAATAGCCGTATTGATCTGTTGCTAACGGATGCCGATGGTAAGTTGGTGGACTGTTATGTCGAGGTGAAAAATGTGACGGCCCGTGATGGCGCTTATGCCATTTTCCCTGATGCGGTCACCGCGCGCGGCACTAAACATCTGCGGGAGTTAAGCCACGTGGTGGCTGAAGGTAAGCGGGGAGTGATCTTTTTCTCTGTGCAGCGTGAAGATGTAGAGATATTTCGTCCTGCTCGGGAGATTGATCCGCTGTATGCACAGACGCTGAGAGAGGTCGCGGAGAAGGGTGTTGAGGTGCTGGCCTACAGGGCCTCAATCAACCCTGAGGAAGTGACGTTGAGAACGCCTTTGCCAGTGGAGCTTTGATGTCTTATTAAAGTAGGGAGTGAGGGTGTTCCTCACTCCCTATGTCATTTATGCGGCAGATTTTTTGCCTGCCATCATTAACCAAACATAACCAACTACACCCGCAATCAGCGATGCGAAGAGGATGCCGGTTTTAGCCATTAGCAGGTATTCAGCCTGACCGACGAAGGCCAGCTCTGCGATGAATATCGACATGGTAAAACCGATACCTGCCAGCATGGCAACACCACCAATCTGACTGAACGACACACCTTGAGGCAGTTTTGCCAGGCCCAGTTTGATTGCAATAAAGCAGAAGCCGGTGATGCCGAGGAATTTACCCAAAATCAAACCCATCATTACACCGATGGTGACCGGGTGGCTAAGCGTTTCTCCCAGGCCTGACAGCTCCAATGGAATACCCGCATTGGCCAGCGCAAAGATCGGGATGATCAAAAATGCGACTGGCGTATGCATGCTGTGCTCCAGACGTTGCAGAGGTGTCTCCACCATATGTACGCCGTTTTCCATTGTTTGCAGCATGGTTTGTTGCTCTTCATTGCGCATGATGTTGACGCCTGGTTTGTGGTGAGTATCAAACTTGTCCAGGGCTTTGCGCATCAGTGAGCTGAATTGAGACGGCTCATATTTGGGGCGAGCAGGAATGGTCAGTGCTGTTAACACGCCAGCCAGTGTCGCATGCACGCCGGATTTCAGCATCGCCAGCCACAGTAGCAGGCCCAGTATGAAGTAAGGCAGTGGGCTGCGAATGCCAACTACGTTCATGCCGATCAATATGGCAAAAATACCGCAACCCAGTATGAGTGGAGTGAAGTGGATGGTTTCCGTATAGAACAGTGCAATCACAATGACTGCGCCCAAGTCATCCACGATTGCTAGCGCAACCAGGAATGTCATTAAGGCTTTAGGTGCGCGAGTACCCAATAGAACCAGAGCACCAACAGCAAAGGCGATATCGGTAGCCATTGGAATACCCCAGCCAGCTGCGCCTTCGCCACCCATGTTAACGCCGGCGTAGATTGCGGCAGGAACAATCATGCCGCCAATGGCTGCGACGATTGGCAGGGAAGCGGCACGGATATCCGAAAGTTCGCCGGCGATGACTTCGCGTTTGATTTCAAGGCCGACAACGAAGAAAAACAATGCCATTAGACCATCGTTAATCCAGTGGTGGAGTGTTTTTTCCAATGCCCAGCCACCGAAATTAAGTCCAACGTGTGTGTGCAACAGGTGTTGATACTGTTCGTTGAAGCCAATATTGACCACTAACAGGGCAATTAATGTGCACGCCATTAGCAGGAAGCCACTGGTGGTCTCCTGGTGGATAAATTCTTCAAACGGGGTGATGACCTTGTTAAAGGCTTTTTCCAGTGGTGTTTCATCCACTTGGTGTTGATGTTCTGGTACTTCTTTCATGTTTATAACCAACTCAAATTTTCAAGGGAGGGATGGGCGTTATTCTACCTGCTCATAACAGTTAATCAATTAATTAACGATTAGCGTAAGTGCTTTGTTTGCACCTGTTTAATGCATCCGTGAATGGAATTAAATCGTGAAAATTCAGGGCATAGTGGCACAAATTATAGGGGTTAAAAATTCGTAAAGTTTATTTAACAAAGGCCGATAGGAAGGGCATAGGGCGTAACGCCTTCACATTTCTTTTAATGATTTTGGGTTTAAGGAGTATTCCCAATATGGATGACCAAGGGACTACAGCAGGGAATCAAGGGGTAGATACTATCATGAGTGATCAAAACGCGCCCATCTCGGTCGTAGAGGACCTGGATGTACTGAAGGATATTCTCGAGCATGCCCCCATCAATATTATGATGGCAGATGCGGATGAAAATATAGTGTTTGTGAATCGCCGCGCTCGAGAGATATTGACCGAAGTAGAAGATGAGTTGGCCAAGTATCTACCGGGTTTCAAGGTCGCTGAAGTTATGGGTGGAAGCATCCATCGCTATCATAAAGATCCAGGCGCGATTAAAAGCATTTTGCAAAATCTTCGCCCCGGAGATTCGCGCGAGGGCGAAATTACCCCCGGGCCCTTTATCTTTGAACATGAAACCCGCGTACTGGTAAATAAATCCGGCGAACGCGTAGGTTACGTTGTGCAGTGGCATGATGTAACAGAGAAACGCCAGAAGGAAGAACAAGCAGCACGATTGCAGCGTGCAGTCGATGGTGCGCAGACTGCGATGATGATGATCGATCGCGATTTTAATATCACCTACGCCAACGAAGCGACCGGTGAGCTGATGAAGATGCATGGTGATGCACTGAAAGGGTTGTTCCCTGGTTTTGATCCCAACAACTTGGTTGGTACATGCATCGATATATTCCATAAGAACCCAGCGCACCAGCGCACTCTGTTGGCGAACCCAGCCAACCTGCCTTACGAAACTGACATTCAGGTCGGCCCGTTGATGTTCCATATTCGTGTTTCTGCCATTCACGACCTGAAAGGTAACTATGTGGGCAATAGTCTCGAATGGGCAGATGTGACTGAGTTACGTGCCAGTGAAATTGAGGTTTCGCGCCTCAAGTCTGCAGTTGAAGGGGCGCAGGCGTCTCTAATGTTGTGTGATGAAGATTTGCATATCACTTATGTAAATCCATCTGTTGTGGAGCTGTTGGCAAATCGTCAAAACGAGTTGCGTCAGATCTTCCCTGGGTTTGATGCGCATAATCTTGTAGGCCGAAACATTGATGACTTCCATAAAAACCCGGCCCACCAACGCGCTCTATTGTCGGATGTCACTCGCTTGCCTGCGACCAGCAAGCTGAAATTGCTGGATTTGACCTTCCAGGTGAATGCAACTGCCATTGTTGGGCCTAAAGGCGAATATATGGGCAATATGGTTGAGTGGCGAGATCTGACTGAGCAGGTGGATGCTGAAGAGCAAATGGAAGAACTGATCAATGCGGCTGTTGCTGGTGATCTGGAACAGCGCCTGGATACGGCTGCTTACAGCGGCTTCATGAAAGGTCTCGGCGATCAAATCAACAACATGTTGCAGGCGATGGTTGATCCATTGCGTGAAAGTATTCGGGTTATCAAAGCGCTTGCAGAGGGTGATCTGACTCAAACCATGCAGGGCGAGTATCAAGGTGAGTTCCAGGTGCTGCGTACTGCACTGAATGAATCTATGAGCAATCTGCAGCAAATGGTGGGTGAGATTACGACCGCTGCTGGTAGCATCAGCTCTGCGGCAGGTGAGATTTCGCAAGGTAATACTGATCTCAGTCAACGTACTGAAGAGCAGGCATCTTCTATCGAAGAGACGGCTTCTACGATGGAAGAGATGACCAGCGTTGTGAAACAGAATGCGGATAACGCTCGTCAGGCCAATCAATTGGCCAGTGGCGCGCGGACCCAGGCTGAAAAAGGTGGTGAAGTGGTGGGCAATGCCATCAACGCCATGGCCGAGATCAACGCAAGTAGTAAGAAGATCGAAGATATCATCAGCGTTATCGATGAGATTGCATTTCAAACCAATCTGTTGGCACTGAACGCGGCGGTTGAGGCGGCTCGTGCCGGTGAGCAAGGTCGCGGTTTTGCGGTGGTGGCTGGTGAGGTTCGCAGCTTGGCGCAACGTAGTGCCGCGGCGGCGAAAGAGATCAAAGGATTGATCAAAGACAGTGTCTCTAAAGTAGAAGAGGGCAGTCGTCTGGTAGACGAGTCTGGCCAAACGCTGGAAGAGATTGTGGTGGCATCGAAGAAAGTAAGCGACATCATTGCGGAAATTGCAGCTGCGGGCCAAGAACAAGCCTCTGGTATTGACCAGGTCAATAAGGCAATTTCGCAATTGGAGTCTGTGACACAGCAAAATGCTGCGTTGGTTGAAGAGGCCGCGGCGGCGAGCGAGTCCATGGCCAACCAATCAGTCAATATGCAGCAACTGGTCGGTCGCTTCAGAGTAGATGCTTCGCTGACTCAATCAATGGCACCACCTCCACAGCATCATGCGGCACCAAGAGCTGCGCCTGCTGCGGCTCCGGCAGCAGCAAGCCGCCCCGCTCCAGCGCCAGCAGCCAGATCGTCTGGTGGAAGCGGTAGCGGCGAAGGTGAAGAGTGGGAAGAGTTTTAAAAGCCCACTAACTATGAAAGAATGAAAGGCTGGTTTTTCCAGCCTTT
>JBNKYV010000197.1:0-4392 GCA_050301075.1 Gammaproteobacteria bacterium | reverse complement strand
AGCTCCTGCATCAGGAAGTCGAGACGACGACCAACAGGCTCGTCGCGCCCCAGCACATGACGCACTTCCTGAACGTGAGTGATTAAGCGATCCACCTCTTCATCCACATCCATTTTCTGCGCCAACAAGGCAAATTCCTGCTCCAAACGACCGGGTTCCAGCTGCTCTTTTAACTCGCCGAGTCGGTCTTCCAGCTTCTGACGCAATGCAGCGCGCAGATCCGGCAAACGCTGCTGAACCTTGCCCACCAACTCATCGATAGAGGTACAACGCTGTTCGATAATGGTTTTCAGTTTGTCGCCTTCGCGCACACGGTTATCCACCATGTCATCCAGGGCATCATCCAGCAGCTCCATGGCAGCTTCGTAGAGCGGATTACGATCCGGCTCTTCCACCTGCATAACGCCCGGCCAGCGCAATACATCCAGCATATTCACGGGGGCGGGATTGGAGATGTGGGTAGAGGCCTCACGAATGGCATTACCCAAGCGTTTAACCGCTTCGTGATCGATAGCAAAGTCACGATCTTTCTCCGCAGCGGTAAAACGCAAACCACACTCAACCTTGCCACGACTTAGACGCTTTGCAACACGCTCACGCACTTTGCCTTCCAGTACACGCAACTCTTCAGGCATACGCAGAGTAACATCGAGATAACGGTGGTTAACCGAGCGCAATTCCCAGCGCAGGTTTCCAAACTCCGTCTCTTGTTCGCGTCGTGCAAACGACGTCATGCTCAAAATCATGTGGCTCTCCTAAGGATCTGTTGGCGTTTCATTTTTATCTCTGTCGCGCCTTTGAGGGGCGGCTATAGTAACCGCGTACAAAGCGATTCAGCAAACCACCCCGCTATTTACACACTATCTAGAAGCTATAGACCAGTGTGACGGCAGTTTCACGGTCGACCTTCTCGATATTCACGGGCACTTCAGAAACGTGCTTAACACTATAGGTGATCTTCATCGCCAGACTGCCATTAATTTGCGACTTTAGGCCGGTTACTGATTTGCTGATAGTGACATCTTCACCAATCTCCGATGTCAGCTCTTCGGTAAATTTGGAGGTGGAACTAATTTTCCACGCGAGAGAACCCGCCAAACGCGCGGCGCCCTCATCCTCGCTAACACCGGCATCCGTTTTACTCTGGCGTCCACCAACACCGATTTCCAAATCAAGATTGAGATTCTCTTCAGTAATTACGCTACGGCCATAGCCAATAAACTCACTAGCGCGCCAGTCATAACCACTAAAACGATCATCCTCATAGTTGATCACACCAAAACCATATGCTTTGGGAGAAATTTTATATTTGCTTTTGCCTGTCAGGGTGTAGCGCTCGCCGGTCGTGACATTGGCATCTTCAGTATTTAGTGCCTCCAAGCCAACCTCGTGCTTCCATTTGCCACGTTCATTTGCCGCCTTGCCTTTAGCGCTAATGGTTTGGGTTTCAGTGTTACCTTCACTGGAGACAATCCCCAGCTCAGCCTCACCACTCCATTTCGACCCAGCCTCTTCCGCCATGACAGGCGAAGCAGCTGCGACTCCCGCAGCCAGTACAGCAAATGTTCTTTTCATGTCGATTCCCTAATATGTTTGGCGTTTATTTTTCCAGGTTCAAAGCGAACTTATAAAGCGCGTTCTTTTTTAGTCCCGTGATATTGGCCGCTAATCCAGCCGCCTGTTTTACCGGCAGTTCCGCTAGCAAGATTTTTAAAACCTTCTCCGCCTGCGGATCAATGCCTTCATCCGCACTCGCCTTTTCCACGCCATGCACCATCACCACAAACTCACCTTTGCGCTGATCGCTGTCGTCCTCCATCCAGCGCATGACATTGGCAAGCGTATCGCCATAAATCGTTTCAAAACGCTTGGTCAGCTCACGGGCAATCACTACTTGGCGATCTTCACCAAACACCGTCGCCATATCGGCTAACGAGCCATCAATACGATGTGTTGATTCATAAAAAATCAGCGTGCGACTCTCATCACTCAACTCCTCCAGGCGCTGGCGTCGTGCCGCTGGTTTTGATGGCAAAAAACCTTCAAATACAAAGCGATCAGATGGCAAACCAGACGCCGACAGTGCAGCAATCATGGCACTCGCTCCGGGCACCGGTACCACAGCCACACCAGCAGCACGCGCCTCACGCACCAGGTGATAGCCTGGATCACTCACCAACGGCGTTCCTGCATCACTCACCAGCGCAATCGACTCACCATTCTGCATCCTCGCCACCAACCGCGGCGCCAGCTCACGCTCATTATGCTCGTGATAGGCCTGTGTAGGCGTGTTGATACCGAAGTGATGCAGCAGTTTGCTAGTGTGGCGCGTATCTTCCGCTGCAATCAGGTCAACTTCCTGCAACGTTTCGATGGCTCTTGGTGTCATATCTCCAAGATTGCCGATAGGAGTTGCAACGATGAATAAGCTACCTGTTTGTGTCACGGAATTTGGCCTGTGTGCTAGTTGTGAATACGCTATTATGCCAAATGATATACTGCACGAATAATCCGATAGCGCTCGTCTTGCAGCTTATAACTAAACGATAGAATAAAAGCATACGCACTCAATGAATCCATTTGCGCAAATTCCATTTCGTATTTCACCACTGTTGTGCGGTGGTCTTGCCCTGCTGATCGCTGGCTGTACAGCCCCCCCCAGCAAGCCCACAGCTATGCAGGCAACACCTTCACAACAGGCAGCCCCAACGTATATTCTGGAACTGGCTCAAGATGCGGTCGCAAAAGGCAATTACATAATTGCCGTACAGCACTATTTGCACTTTGCCGAACAAAGTGCCAGCCCGGAACGTGAAGATGCACTATTAGCCGCGGCAGATATATTGGTGCGCAGCCAAAACATCCCAAAAACACAGACCGTGTTAACAGAAATTGATCCTCGCCAGCTAACGCAGGAACAACAGCTTAAATACCGTATGGTATTGGCACGTGTTGCTTTATTGGAAAACGATAACGAATCAGCCCTAGAGCAATTACGTTATGAGGCGCCGCAACACCTTCCCTGGCAACTACTGGCCAAGTGGCATGATCTGAAGGCAGAACTGTTTGCCGCTGCGGGCAATCACATTGGTGCTGTGCGCGAGCGCGTGAAACTGGAAAACATGCTCGGCGACGACATCGACCGACCACACAATCATCAAATGATCTGGGAATCACTCAGCCAGCTGACTGCTCCCGCATTGGTTACCCTTCGTGATCAGCCACCGCCAGATATATTCAGTGGTTGGGTAGAGCTAGCCTACTTTGCCAAAATATCTGAACAACAACCCAAAACACTTGAAGCGCAGATTCAGCAGTGGCAACAACGCTACCCAGATCACCCGGCTCAGGGTGAGTTTGTCGAGGCATTGGTCTCAACACAAAAAATGCTGTTTTACCGCCCTGACAACATCGCCCTGCTGTTGCCGCTGACGGGCAATTTCAGCGCACCGGCCAATGCAGTACGCGACGGTTTTTTTGCCGCCTATTACGCACGGCCAGATAAAAGTTACACCCCCAATATAAAAGTCTATGACACTACTGATGACGTCGAAACCGGGCTGGAGATCTACCAAAAAGCAGTGGCAGATGGCATCGAATTTATTGTTGGTCCACTGCACAAACCACTACTGGAAGCACTGGCACAACAAGAAGAGATTCCTGTCACCACATTGGCACTGAACTATCTCTCATCTGAAGACGCCTATATAGAAAACCTCTATCAGTACGGGCTGCTTCCCGAAGATGAAGCACGCCAAGTGGCAGAGCGAGCCTGGTTAGATGGCCACAACAATGCCCTGGCACTTGTACCAGAAGGCGAATGGGGCGATCGCATGCTGGCAACCTTTGAAAAGCATTGGCAGATGCTTGACGGCAAAGTACTGGAAACACAGCGCTATGATCCTGCCAAACATGACTTCAAAGGCCCGGTCATTGATCTGCTCAACATTGACCAAAGCAAACAGCGTTTTCGCGACCTGAAACAACTGCTCGGCTTGGATATGGAATCGGAGGCACGCCGCCGCCAGGACGTGGACTTCATCTTTGTTGCCGCCTTCCCGCAACAGGCACGACAAATCCGTCCACAACTGAAGTTTTACTACGCTTCAGAGGTGCCTGTTTACAGCACATCACATGCATACAGCGGTGAAGAGAACACCACGCTTGACCGCGACATGAATGACATCGCCTTTTGCGACATGCCATGGGTCTTTTCCGGCAACAAAGGTTCACAACCGCAATGGCAAGAGATCGCCAACCTGTGGAAGGCCAACGCCGCTCCATTTAAGCGCCTCTATGCCATGGGTATCGACGCTTATTCGCTGATTGGTTTGCTGCCGCGCTTTAAAAATGGCTACGACTATGTGCCTGCACAAACAGGCAACCTCTATC
>JBNKYV010000196.1:0-10223 GCA_050301075.1 Gammaproteobacteria bacterium | reverse complement strand
GTGTGTGACAAGGTCATGCAGCGTTTCAGCGCCAAAATGACGCTTGGCCACCCAGCCAATCATCTGGATGTCGCGTAATCCGCCAGGGCCTTCTTTGATGTTGGGCTCTAGATTGTAAGCGGTGTCATCGTATTTATGATGGCGCTGGATTTGTTCTTGCCATTTTGCTTCAAAGAACTGGCGGCTGGGCCAGATCTGTTGCGGGCCGGTGTGAGCTCGCATTGAATCAAACAGTGTTTCCTCACCGGCTAGCAGACGTGCCTCCATTAGGTTGGTGGCGATGGTGATGTCTTGCGTGGCTTGTTCAATGCACTCATCGAGTGTTCGCACGCTGTGACCAATTTCCAGGCCAATGTCCCAGAGAAGCATAATGAAGCTTTCCAGAGAGCTGCTTAGGTCCTCATGGATTTCATTGTTTAGCAAAATCAGGATGTCGATGTCTGATTTTGGGTGCAGTTCACCGCGGCCGTATCCGCCAACGGCGACCAGAGCGATCTCGTGGCTTTCTTCTGTGAAGTGTCTTTGCCATGCGGCTCGCAACAGATGGTCGATGAGCTTGGCACGTAGCGTAACCAGCTCAACTGTGTCGCAGCCATTGTGAAAGTGATCAGCCAGCTGCTCGCTAGAGTGTTTCAGGTGTTCTCGAAACACTCTAATTGCAGGTTCGTTGTGATTTAAGGCCTCACAAAATGCAACATCATCAAATATGGAAGCGAGGTCAAGCATGGGCGACTGCAAACCTAGAGGTTAAAAGCTCTCTTCAGGGCGAAGAGTCAAAATCTCACAACCATCTTCTGTTACCAATAGGGTATGTTCCCATTGGGCTGACAAGCTACGATCTTTGGTCACTACTGTCCATTTGTCTGGTAGAACTTTAACGTGGCGTTTGCCCACATTGATCATGGGTTCGATGGTGAATGTCATGCCAGCTTGAAGTACGTCACCTGTGCCGGGAGACCCGTAATGCAATACCTGAGGCTCTTCATGAAAATCCTTGCCGATGCCGTGGCCGCAATATTCGCGCACAACAGAAAAGTTATTGCTTTCGGCATGCTGTTGAATAATGTGGCCTATATCGCCAAGCGTGCACCCGGGTTTAACAAGGCCAATAGCTAGTTTCAGACATTCGTAACTGTTTTCGCATACGCGGCGTGCCTGAATAGATGGTTCACCAATATAGAACATTTTGCTGGTGTCGCCGTGATAGCCATCCTTAATAACAGTGATATCTACATTGACGATATCGCCACTTTTGAGTTTTTTGGCACCAGGGATGCCGTGGCATACCTGATGGTTCACTGAGGTGCAGATTGATTTCGGAAAGCCATGATAATTAAGTGGGGCAGGGATAGCCTGCTGCTCATTTACGATGTAATCGTGGCAAATCTGGTTGATTTCCTCGGTGGTGATGCCTGGCTGGATATGGGGCTCAACCATCGTTAGTACATCGGCAGCCAGTCGGCCTGCGGTGCGCATTTTTTCGATTTCGTCTGCTGTTTTGATCTTGATCGTCATTTCAGTGTCGCTAAGCGCGCTATCTAGTTGATATTCAATAAACTTTATAGTTTAGGGTGGGTGTAGTTCTCAAGCCCTGCAAATAATCCATTAGAAATTAAAGGTTATTGGCTATGCATGAGCGATTTGCGCAAATAGTAGCGTGAATGCATCTTATTGTCAGCCCTGGGTTTTTTGCCTAAAAATGGTGCGCAGCCCTTTAGGTGAAAATTTGAGTAAGGGGCGGGATTATGGTATAAAGCGCGCCAACCAGAATAAATACTGGTTTTTAGGTCGCGGCGAAAGCCGTAAATTCACACATGCATCGGCACATAAGCCTGGGTGCCCCCGCAACGTAATAGGTTGCATGGGGTTGGTTTTATGGGATGCGTGGAGGCATAACCCACATTAGGAGTATAAATATGTCTACTGTTTCTATGCGTCAAATGCTGGAGGCCGGCGTACACTTCGGTCACCAAACTCGTTACTGGAACCCGAAAATGGGTCAATACATTTTCGGTGATCGTAACAAGATCCACATCATCAACTTGGAAAAATCTTTGCCAATGTTCAACGATGCCATGAACTTCGTGAGCAGCGTTGCAGCTAAAAAAGGCAAAGTACTGTTCGTAGGCACTAAACGTGCTGCGCAAGATATCGTTCGTGAGCACGCTACTCGTTGTGGCATGCCTTACGTTAATCACCGTTGGTTGGGTGGTATGCTGACTAACTTCAAAACTATCAAACAATCTATCAAGCGCCTGAAAGAGCTTGAAGCGATGGAAAAAGATGGTGGTTTTGAGCGTTTCCGCAAAAAAGAAGCGCTGAACATGCGTCGCGAAATGGAAAAACTGGAGCAAAGCCTGGGTGGCATCAAAGATATGGAAACCCTGCCAGACGCAATCTTCATCATTGACGTAGGTCACGAGAAGATCGCTGTTCAAGAAGCGAAAACTCTGGGCATCCCTGTTATCGGTATCGTTGATACTAACAACGACCCACGTGTAGCTGATTATATCATTCCTGGCAATGATGACTCTGCTCGTGCAATCAATCTGTACGCAGCTGGCGTAGCTGATTCTGTTAGTGAAGGTCGTGGTTCTGTAACGACTGGCGGCAGTGACTTCGTAGAAGTTGAAGAAGCTAGCGCTGCAGCAGCTGAATAATCTGGCTTCTTAGTAGCCAGATACATATTTAAGGGGTATCTCTAACTTGGTTGGAATACCCCTTAATGCAAATTAAAGAATTTTAAAGTTATTAATCTATATCTAAGAGGTCAAGGCAATGGCAATCACAGCAGCCCTGGTAAAAGAACTTCGTGAGCGCACTGGCGCTGGCATGATGGAATGTAAAAAGACTCTGGTTGAGACTGATGGTGATATCGAAGCAGCGATCGAGCTGATGCGCAAAAACGGTATGGCTAAAGCAGACAAGAAAGCTGACCGTGTTGCTGCTGAAGGTACTATCGCAATCGCGCGTAGCGCAGACGGCAAAAAAGCTGTACTGGTAGAAGTTAACTGTGAAACTGACTTCGTAGCTAAAGGCGACGACTTCACTGCATTCGCAGCTAAAGTTGCAAATACTGCTCTTGAAGCGGGTGCAGCAACTGCTGAAGCTCTGGCAGCAGCGACCATCGAAGGTGGCGCGACTGTTGAAGATACTCGTAAAGAACTGATCGCTAAAATCGGTGAAAACATCACTGTTCGTCGTGTAGCTCTGGTTGAGTCTACTGGCGTAGTCGGTGCTTACCTGCACGGTACACGCATCGGTGTATTGACTGCTGTTGAAGGTGGAGACGAAGAGTTGGCTCGTGACGTTTCAATGCACGTTGCTGCTTCTAAGCCTGAGTGTGTGAACGAAGATCAAGTTTCTGCTGAGCTGATCGAGAAAGAGAAAGAGATTTTCTCTGCTCAAGCAGCAGAAAGCGGCAAGCCTGCTGAAATCATTGAGAAAATGATCACTGGCCGTATCGCCAAGTTCCTGAAAGAGATCACTCTGGTTGGTCAGCCTTTCGTTAAAGACCCAGACACAACTGTTGGAAAGCTGTTGGAGTCTAAAGGCGCATCTGTAACTGGCTTTATTCGTCTGGAAGTAGGCGAAGGTATTGAGAAGAAAGAGGAAGACTTTGTTGCTGAAGTAATGGCCCAAGCTAAAGGGGCTTAATCTGTGAGCGACAATAGCGCTAATCCTAAATATAAACGTGTACTGCTCAAGCTGAGTGGTGAAGCGTTAATGGGAGAGGGTCAATTTGGTATTGACCCTCAAACTATCGCCCGCATTGCGGGCGAAGTTAAAGAGCTAATTGACTCAGGCATTCAAGTCGGCTTGGTTATCGGTGGCGGAAACCTTTTTCGCGGTGCGGGCTTGGCAGAAGCTGGCATGGAACGTGTTACCGGTGATCACATGGGTATGCTGGCAACCGTTATGAATGCTTTGGCTATGCAGGACGCACTCGAGCATGTCGGTGTATATGCGCGAGTTATGTCGGCAATCAAAATCAATCAAATCTGTGAAGACTACATCAAGCGCCGTGCGGTTCGACACCTTGAAAAAGGTCGTGTATGTATCTTTGCAGCGGGTACTGGAAATCCGTTCTTCACAACTGACTCTGCAGCCAGTTTGCGTGCGATTGAAATCGGGGCTGACTTGTTGATCAAGGCAACCAAGGTTGATGGCGTGTACACGGCCGATCCTATGAAAGATCCGACTGCCAAGCGTTACGACACTCTGACCTATGATGAAGTGTTGGACCAGCGTTTGATGGTGATGGATGCGACAGCTATCGTGCTGTGTCGTGACCACAATATGCCTCTATGTGTGTTGGATATTTATAAGACGGGAGCCCTGAGGAAGGCGATTCAGGGAGAAGACGAAGGTACCTTTGTAAGCAAGGGAGAGTAAAACGTGATTGAAGATATTAAGAAAGATGCGCAACAACGCATGGGTAAAAGCATTGATGCCCTGAAGGATGAGTTCTCAAAAATTCGTACTGGGCGCGCACATATTAGTCTCTTGGATCATGTAATGGTTGATTACTATGGCAACATGGTTCCAATCAACCAGGCTGC
Source organism: Gammaproteobacteria bacterium (assembly GCA_050301075.1). Classification (GTDB taxonomy): domain Bacteria; phylum Pseudomonadota; class Gammaproteobacteria; order Tenderiales; family Tenderiaceae; genus JBNKYV01. Next base: position 5,661 of record JBNKYV010000196.1, on the reverse strand, counting down.
CACTGTTTCTATTGCTGATGCTCGCACATTGAGTGTACAGCCGTGGGAGCGCAACATGGTTCCGGCTGTAGAAAAAGCGATTTTAAACTCAGACCTGGGTTTGAATCCTTCAACGGCGGGCGATGTTATTCGTGTACCTCTGCCTATGCTGACTGAAGAGCGTCGCAAAGAGATGATTAAGGTTGCGCGTGGCGAGGCTGAGCAAGCCCGTGTTGCAATCCGCAACATTCGTCGTGATGCTAACAGCCACGTTAAAGATCTTCTGAAAGAGAAAGAAGTTACAGAAGATGACAGTCGTCGTGCTGAAGACGATATCCAGAAAATCACAGACAAGTACGTTACTCAAGTAGATGAGCTACTTGGTGTAAAAGAAAAAGATTTGATGGAAATCTAAAAAACTGAAGTTTGAGAAAGGGGCTAATAGCCCCTTTCTTGAATTGGTGGTTTTCAATATCACTCTAGAAACAAATTCATGGCAGAAGTAAGTAATAGCGACGAGTACCACGGAAACATTCCAAGGCATATTGCCATCATCATGGATGGAAATGGGCGCTGGGGGAAAAAACGTTTGCTACCGCGTATTGCGGGGCATCGTGCTGGGGTAGACTCGGTTCGTTCTGTCGTTCAGCGTTGTGGCGAACTTGGCGTTAACGCATTAACGCTTTTCGCATTTAGTAGTGAAAACTGGCGTAGACCTGAGCAGGAAGTTAGCTTGCTTATGGAGCTCTTCATTACTGCGCTTCAACGTGAAACAAAAAAGTTAAGTAAGAATAACGTCAAACTGCGGGTGATCGGTGATCGTTCGCGCTTTTCCGAAAAATTGCAGGGTGAAATTCAGAAGGCTGAAGATTTAACTGCTAATAACACTGGCTTGGTTTTATCTGTCGCTGCAAATTATGGTGGGCGTTGGGATATCGTTGAGGCGGCGCGTCAGATCGCAGATAAAGTGAAGCGCGGTGAGTTAGCTTCTAGTGATATTACCGAAGAGTTGATGAGTCAGCATATTTGCATGGCCGACTTGCCTGAGCCAGATCTGTTTATTCGTACTGGCGGAGAACAACGCATCAGTAACTTTCTTATGTGGCAGTTGGCTTACTCCGAGCTTTATTTTACTGATGTGCTTTGGCCCGATTTTAAAAAAGAAGAACTGGACCGTGCGATAGAGTCTTTTGCTAGCCGTCAGCGTCGATTCGGTCGTACAGGGGACCAAGTGGAGCAAAACAAACTTGCTTAAACAGCGTGTAATTACGGCGTTGATATTGGCGCCGCTTATGATTTGGGGAATCATCGCTCTTGAAACCGAGTGGCTAGGATGGGTGCTTGGGGCATTTATTGCCATTGGCGGTTGGGAGTGGGGGCGATTTATCGGCTTTACTGATCCCATCAAACGTTCAATGTATGCACTGCTTGTTGTCGCTGTATTGGGTGGTTTTAGTATGACTATTAGCGACTCCGACACTGTTGCGCTGTTTGTGATTTTGTTGGCGTGCGCGTGGTGGTTTGTTGGGGCATTAATGGTCTTCCGCTTTCGGGGCGAGACCGGTTTGGCAGCTGGGGACAGGATTCACGGTTTTGTCGCCGGAGTTTTGATTTTGGTCGCCACCTGGGCGGCGTTGACGCAAATTCACGCCTCTTCAGAGAAAGGTCCATTCTTAATGCTTTTCTTGATGATGCTTATCTGGGCAGCGGATATCGGTGCGTATTTTGCCGGTAGACGATTTGGGCAGCGTAAGCTGGCACCGAGTGTGAGCCCCGGTAAAACGATTGAAGGTGTCGTTGGCGGTGTGTTTGCCTCTTCAATTGTTGCGATCATCGGTGTGTTTCTGTTTTCGATTCCTGTAGCAGATGCTTTGTGGTTTATCCCACTTTGTCTGATTGTTGTTGTTTTCTCTGTTATGGGTGATTTGCTGGAGAGTCTTTTTAAACGCCGCGTCGGCGTGAAAGACAGTGGAAGTATTTTTCCTGGCCACGGAGGGGTGATGGATCGTATTGATAGTTTGACTGCCGCCGCCCCAATTTTTGCACTTGGTCTTAGTCTGTTTGGTGGTGTGAAATGATAGGCGTTACGGTATTAGGTTCAACGGGATCAATCGGCGTCAGTACGCTGGATGTGATCTCGCGCCACGATAATGCATATAAAGCAGTAGCGTTGACAGCAAATCGTGACGTTGAAAAGATGGTGGCCCAATGCGAACAGCATCGCCCTAAATATGCTGTGATGGCGGATGAGGCTGCTGCAGAGCAGCTGCAGGCCAAGTTGTCAGCGCTGCCAGATAACGAAACCAAAGTTTTGTCTGGTATCGAAGGTCTTACTCGTGTGGCAAAACTGCCAGAGGCAGAGTGCGTGATGGCAGCTATTGTGGGCGCCGCTGGTTTATTGCCAACGCTGGCAGCCGCTAGTGCAGGCAAGCGCATCTTGCTAGCAAATAAAGAAGCACTAGTCATGTCTGGACGTTTGTTTATGGATGAAGTCCATAAGAACAACGCGCTTCTGTTACCAGTAGACAGTGAACACAATGCTGTTTTTCAGAGTATGCCGGCTAATTACGATGGCGATATGCACAAGGCTGGTATTCGTCAAATTCTGTTGACTGCATCAGGCGGTCCTTTTCGCAATCATTCACTGAGTGAATTGAAAAACGTTACCCCTGAGCAGGCGTGTGCGCATCCTAACTGGGATATGGGTCGTAAGATCTCAGTCGATTCTGCAACCATGATGAATAAAGGGCTGGAAGTGATTGAGGCTTGCTGGCTCTTTAATGCTGAACCTAGCCAGATTCAAGTTGTCATACATCCGCAGAGCGTTATCCATTCATTGGTGGATTATATTGATGGCTCGGTGCTTGCTCAGTTGGGTAGCCCTGATATGCGCACACCTATCGCGAATGCATTAGCTTGGCCTAAGCGCATTGAAACAGGTGTGGAGCGTTTAAATCTGTTTGATGTAGCGAGACTGGATTTTCAGGAACCTGATTTTGATCGTTTTCCTTGTCTGCGTTTGGCGTATGACTCCCTGGAAATGGGCGGCACTGCTACAGCTATTCTGAATGCGGCAAACGAAGTGGCCGTCAGCGCATTTCTGGAAGGGCATTTGAGCTTTACCGCAATCAGTGGTGTTGTTGAAAAAACGTTAAAAGGGGTCGGTGTTACCAGTGCAGATAGTTTGGATAATGTGCTGGATGCTGATAATGAAGCGCGTCAGTATGCTGGACGTTTGATTCACTAGAGAGAACAGGCTTCTTACAAATGGGCACAGTTCTATCGTCGATTTTCTTTTTTATTCTTGCATTGGGCGTACTCATTACGGTTCACGAATTGGGCCATTATTGGGTTGCGCGCAAATGCGGTGTGAAAGTGCTGCGTTTTTCCATCGGCTTTGGCAGACCGTTGTGGTCGAAGATATCCGGCCCTGATAAAACAGAGTATGTTTTAGCGGCTATTCCTTTGGGTGGTTACGTACGCATGCTCGATGAGCGTGAAGGCGAAGTGGATGCATCCGAGCTTGATCGCGCCTTTAATCGACAAAGCGTTTCCAAACGCTTGGCGATTGTTTTTGCAGGACCATTTGCCAATTTTATTTTGGCGATTGCTGTGTATTGGCTGATTTTTGTCATGGGTACGACCGGGATGAAGCCTGTGATTGGAACGGTTGCTGATGGCTCAATTGCCAGTAATGCCGGAATTCACCAAGGGGACGTGATTCTCGAAGTGGGAAGTAAAACGGCTCCTACATGGGATGTTGCGGTAGTGGCGATGCTGGATAACGCAATGAAAAATGGAACGGTTGATTTGACTGTAGAAGGCTTGGATGGCCATGTTAGCCAAAAGAGCTTTCCGTTTGAAACGATTCCTGATGATTTAAATAAAGGCGGATTCCTGGATTACATTGGGATTCGACCTCATCGCCCAGCTATTCCTCCGTTGATTGGCAAGCTTGCCCCCGGCGGGGCTGCTGAGAAGGCTGGAATCGAAGTGGGTGATTTGGTTGTCTCTGCTGATGGTGAGTCTATTGCCGACTGGGAGGCCTGGGTTGATTATGTGCGTGCCCGCCCTGAGCAGGAAATTGCGCTGACTGTTGAGCGCGAAGGAGAGTTGCTGGCTTTGTCGCTTACTCCTTCGTTGTTAAAAAGCAAAGAGGGTGATATCGGTAAAATTGGCGCGGGTGTTCAATTGCAGGAAATGCCTGAAGAGCTTAAGTCTGTCGTGAAGTATGATGCGGGCGAGTCATTGTTGAAGGCGGTGGAGAAAACTTGGGACATGTCTGCTTTAACGCTGACCATGTTAGGTAAGATGGTGGTAGGGGATGTTTCTGTCTCCAATTTAAGTGGCCCGATTAGTATTGCGCGTTATGCTGGTTATTCTGCGAGTATCGGGTTTGTCTCATTTTTAAGTTTTCTTGCTATTGTTAGCATTAGTTTGGGTGTGCTAAATCTGCTACCTATTCCCATGTTGGATGGTGGTCATATTGTTTATTATGTTGCTGAAGCGGTGAAAGGTTCACCTGTTTCTGAGCAGACACAATTAGTGGGTCAAAAAATTGGAATAGCCATGTTGTTAGGGATGATGGTGTTGGCTTTTTATAACGATATATTGCGCCTCTTCGTAAATTAGCTTGTAAGGTGATGTGGCGACCCGCGATGAAAAAGATTTTGTGTGTACTGTTCTGTCTGTTCAGCTCATCTGTATTTGCCGGTGAGCGTTTTGAGATAGAAAAAATTCAGGTAGAAGGTTTGCAGCGTATTACTCAAGGCGCTGTTTTTAATTATCTTCCCGTTCAAGAGGGTGATCTGTTTAGCGATACCAAATCGCAGCAAATTATTTCCGCTTTATATAAAACCGGTTTCTTTAATGACGTTAAGTTGCTTCGTGATGGCAATCAGTTGATTGTTCGTGTTCAGGAGCGTCCATCAGTTGCTTCTATTTCAGTTGAAGGAAATAAAGAATTAAGCACAGAAGAGATGCTTAAGGGATTGGAAGCGGCTGGTCTCTCAGAAGGCGACATTCTTGATCGTTCTTTATTGGACAAAATAAAACTCGATTTGCAACGCCAATATGTTGTGCGTGGTTACTATGCTGTTGAAGTAGAGGTTAAGGTTAGTGAAAACACCAATAATCGGGTTGATATCGAGATTTTGATCGAAGAGGGCGATGTCGCTACCATCAAACAGATTAACTTGATTGGTAATCACGCCTTTGAAGAAGACGAGTTGCTTGAGCTGTTTGAATTGGGTATTCCGGCATTTTGGGCGTTTCTTAGTGATAAGGATCAATACTCAAAACAAAAGCTGTCAGCCGATTTGGAAACATTGCGCTCTTATTATCTTGATCGCGGTTATATCAACTTTTCAATCGATTCGACTCAGGTTTCAATTACGCCGAATAAAGAGTCTGTCTTTATCACCATTAATATCACCGAAGGTGAGCAGTATGACGTTGCTAGTGTTGGTTTAGCCGGCAACTTAATTGTTTCTGAGCAAGAGCTACAAGAGCTATTTGAGCTAAATGAAGGCGAGATGTTTTCTCGTCGTAAAGTAACGGATAGCACAACAGCCATTACCGAGCGTTTAGGGGAAGAGGGTTATGCTTTTGCCAACGTCAATGCTGTTCCTGAGATAAACGAAGAAGATAAGAGTGTTTCATTGACCTTCTTTGTTGACCCCG
>JBNKYV010000195.1:0-15794 GCA_050301075.1 Gammaproteobacteria bacterium | reverse complement strand
CGTTGGTGTATTGCTGCGTGGTACCAAGCGTGAAGAAGTTGAGCGTGGCCAAGTATTGTGTAAGCCAGGTTCAATCAAGCCACACACCAAGTTCGAAGCAGAAGTATACGTATTGAGCAAAGACGAAGGTGGTCGCCATACACCATTCTTTAATGGTTATCGCCCACAATTCTACTTCCGTACAACTGACGTAACTGGCGCATGTGATCTGCCAGAAGGCGTAGAAATGGTAATGCCAGGCGACAACGTTGCAATGACAGTAAGCTTGATTGCGCCGATTGCGATGGAAGAAGGTCTGCGTTTCGCAATTCGTGAAGGTGGCCGCACAGTCGGTGCCGGTGTTGTTTCTAAGATCGTAGAGTAAGAAGCGACTCTTAACGGGGGGCGGGAGAGAAACTTTCGCCCCTTGTTTGTGTTTTAGTTGTCAGGATAGGCCAGTAGCTCAATTGGCAGAGCGACGGTCTCCAAAACCGTAGGTTGGGGGTTCGATTCCCTCCTGGCCTGCCATCTTGATAGCAAGGAAAAAAATTAAAAGCAGAGTATGGACAAAGTTAAATTGATCATAGCTGCGGTGTTGCTCGGTGCTGGCATCTATGGGTTTTATCATTTTGCTGATGAATCCTTGTTGATGCGTGTGCTCGGGCTTCTTGCGGTTGCGGGTGTGTCTCTGGTGATTGTGTTTCAAACCGCAGCGGGGCGCACGACTTGGGCTTTTGTTTCGGATGCGCAAACAGAGGTCAAGAAAGTGGTGTGGCCAACACCAAAAGAGACAACGCAAACAACAGGCATTGTAATGATTATGGTTGTAATCGTTGCGTGTTTTTTGTGGGCTTTAGATTCTACTTTGCTATGGTTGGTCAAAATGCTGACCGGTCAAGGGGAATAGTTGCATGGCGAAACGTTGGTATGTAGTACACGTTTACTCGGGTTTTGAGAATCAGGCAAAACGCTCTATGGAAGAGCGTATTCGTCATGCTGGTATGGAAGATCGTTTTGGCGAGATTCTAGTGCCGACTGAAGAAGTTGTTGAAATGCGCGCGGGCCAGAAAAGAAAGAGTGATCGCAAATTCTTTCCTGGTTATATGTTGGTGCAAATGGAGCTTGATGACGATACTTGGCATCTGGTTAAGGATGTTCCTAAAGTTATGGGGTTTGTTGGCGGAACCTCAGATCGTCCAGCGCCAATTACTGAGCGCGAGGCTGAGCGCATTCTTGAACGCGTGAAAGAGGGTGTTGAAAAGCCCAAGCCAAAAGTTTTGTTCGAGCCTGGCGAAATCGTGCGGGTTATCGATGGGCCGTTTGCTGATTTCAACGGTGTGGTGGAAGAGGTCAATTATGAGAAGAGTCGCTTGCGTGTGGCTGTTTTGATTTTTGGTCGCTCTACTCCGGTTGAGTTGGAGTTCGGTCAGGTAGAAAAAGGCTAACCCATTTAGGGCTGGTCGTATGTTCTTGGGGAGCCGTAAGGCGTTTGTACCCACTAAGGAGTAATTGAAATGGCAAAGAAAATCGAAGCTTATATCAAGCTACAGGTTGCCGCCGGTCAGGCGAATCCTAGTCCACCCGTTGGTCCAGCTTTGGGTCAGCATGGTGTGAACATCATGGAATTCTGTAAGGCTTTTAACGCTCAAACTCAAAGTTTAGAGCCTGGTCTTCCAACTCCTGTTGTTATCACTGTTTATAACGACCGTAGCTTTACGTTCATCACCAAAACACCTCCAGCTTCAGTTCTGCTGAAAAAAGCTGCAGGTATTAAATCTGGTAGTGGTCGTCCTAATACTGACAAGGTTGGTAAAGTGACTCGTGCTCAGCTGGAAGAAATTGCCAAGACTAAAGAGCCTGATTTGACTGCTGCTGATTTGGATGCCGCTGTACGTACTATTGCTGGTACTGCTCGCAGCATGGGTTTGGAAACGGAGGTGTAAGATGGCGAAAATGACTAAGCGTGCAAAAGCCATTGCTGAGAAAGTAGCTCCATGCGCTATCTTCAATATTGATGATGCGTTGTCACTGTTGAAAGAGTTGGCTACAGCTAAATTTGATGAGTCTGTAGATGTGGCAGTAAACTTGGGCGTTGATCCTCGTAAATCTGACCAGGTTGTTCGCAGCTCTACTGTATTGCCAAACGGCACAGGTAAAACCGTTCGCGTTGCTGTGTTTGCTCAAGGCGCGAATGCCGAAGCAGCAAAAGAAGCAGGCGCTGATATCGTAGGCTTTGATGACCTGGCTGAAGAAGTTAAAAAAGGCAACATGGACTTCGACGTTGTAATCGCAACTCCAGATGCGATGCGCGTAGTTGGTCAGTTGGGTCAGATTCTTGGTCCACGTGGCCTGATGCCAAACCCTAAAGTTGGTACTGTTACTCCAGACGCGGCTGCTGCGGTTAAGAACGCTAAAGCAGGTCAGGTTCGTTACCGTACTGATAAATCAGGTATTATCCATTGCCCAATCGGTAAAGCTGGCTTTGAAGTTGGCGCGTTGAAAGAAAATTTGAACGCATTACTGGCTGATCTGCTTAAAGCGAAGCCAACCAGCGCTAAGGGTGTATATTTTAAGAAAGTGACTGTCTCTACTACAATGGGGCCAGGCCTTGCTGTAGAAAAGGCAAGTTTAGATATCTAAACTAGTCACTTTTGTCCTCCCTGAATTATAGGGTAGGGCGCAAAGACTTTGGAACCACTGGCTTCGGTCAGTGGCTGTCAAAGACCGTAGGTGTACAGTTCACTGTGCTTAATTGCCTACGTAGACGGTTAATTCTCAAACAGATTTCTGTTAAGGGTTGCCGTAGGTGGGTGTTCAGGAATGAATACCTAGGTTAGACCTTTTGGAGGTAAATTATGGCTCTTAATCTGAACGATAAAAAAGCCATCGTTGCCGAAGTCGCGGAAGTTGCTTCTTCAGCATATTCTGCGATTGCTGCTCAATACATCGGTCTCTCTGTAGAACAGATGACTGAGCTGCGTGTAAAGGCGCGTGAGCAAGGTGTTTATTTGCGTGTTGTGAAAAATACTTTGGCTCGTCGCGCTGTTGAAGGTACTGACTTCGAGTGCATGAGTGATGCTCTTGTTGGTCCGCTGGTTCTAGCGTTCTCTCAAGAAGATCCAGGTGCAGCTGCTCGCGTAATCAAAGATTTCGCGAAAGATAACGACAAGCTTGAAGTTAAAGTTGTTTCTATCGGCGGTAAGCTGTTGGAAGCTGGCGATATCGAAAAACTCGCCAAGATGCCAACGAAGGATCAGGCTATCAGTCTAGTGATGGCTCTGATGCTTGCTCCAGTCGAGAAACTGGCTCGTACCCTCAACGAAGTGCCAACAAAAGTTACTCGCGCTGTTGCTGCAGTTCGCGACAAGAAACAAGAAGCTGCTTAATCGCAGCTTAGGCACTCGGTTAACGACGGTTTAATAATCAGATAAACATTTTTTAATTAGGAGATAGTCAAATGGCTGTATCTAAAGACGATATTCTGGAAACTATTGCCAACATGTCCGTAATGGAAGTTGTTGAGCTGGTTGAAGCTATGGAAGAAAAATTCGGCGTATCTGCCGCTGCTGTTGCTGCTGCTCCAGTAGCTGCTGCTGATGCTGGTGGCGCTGCTGCTGCAGAGCAAACTGAGTTCGACGTAGTTATGACTAGCTTCGGTAGCAACAAAGTTGCGGTAATCAAGGCTGTTCGTGGTGTAACTGGTCTGGGTCTGAAAGAAGCTAAAGAAATGGTTGAAGGTGCTCCTGCAACTGTTAAAGAAGCAGCTTCTAAAGACGAAGCTGAAGAAATCAAGAAGCAGCTTGAGGAAGCTGGCGCATCTGTTGAGCTTAAATAAGCATCAATGGCGCCAGGATACTTTTAAGTATCCACAAGGGCTGGTGGCCTAAAGCCACCGGCCTTTTGCCGTTGCAATAACGGCATAATATCGAACGACATGGCCGATACTAACTTTTTGTAGCGAGCTGCATGTACCTATTTTATTAAGGTAATAAGACTGAGGAACACCGATGGCCTACTCTTTTACTGAAAAGAAAAGCATCCGTAAGAATTTTGGTAAGCACTCAGATGTGCTAGAGGTTCCATATCTGCTGGCAACCCAAATTGACTCATACCGCACCTTTCTTCAATCTGATGTTCCAATGGAAGATCGTACAGAGCAAGGTTTACATGCGGCCTTTTCTTCAGTATTTCCAATTCAAAGTTATACCGGTAATGCGGAGCTTCAATACGTAAGCTATCGCCTTGGTACCCCTGGGTTTGACGTGCGTGAATGTCAAATGCGGGGCATGACCTATGCAGCGCCTCTGCGCGTAAAAGTGCGTCTGGTTATCTATGATAAAGATTCAAACGCCAACGAGCGTTCGGTAAAAGATATTAAAGAACAAGAAGTCTACATGGGTGAAGTTCCGCTCATGACAGATAACGGTACGTTTGTGATCAACGGCACGGAGCGTGTTGTTGTATCTCAGTTGCATCGTTCGCCAGGTGTGTTTTTCGAGCACGATAAAGGTAAGACTCATTCATCTGGTAAATTGCTATTTTCAGCACGCGTAATCCCTTACCGTGGTTCATGGTTGGATTTTGAGTTTGATCCAAACGATAACCTGTTTGTCCGTATAGACCGTCGTCGTAAACTGCCATCAACCATTCTGTTGCGCGCCTTGGGTTACGATAATAAGCAAATTCTTGATGAGTTTTTCGAGTACAACAACTTTCGCTTTACAGATAATGGCCTAGAGCTTGAACTGATTGCTGAGCGCCTTAAGGGTGAAACAGCTATGTTCGATATCAATGGCCCTAAAGGTAAGGTGATTGTTGAGCAAGGTCGTCGCATCATGGCGCGTCACATCCGTGAAATGGAAAGTTCAGGGATGGAAAGCCTAGTTGTGCCTGAAGAATACTTGCTGGGCAGAGCCTTGGGTAATGACATTGTTGATACTTCTACTGGCGAGCTAGTAGCAGCGGCGAATGAAGAGATTACTCAAGAGCTGGTAGATAAACTCAAAGAGTTGGGCATTACTGAACTGACAACGCTGTTCACAAATGATCTTGATCATGGCCCTTATATCTCAAGTACTCTGCGCATCGATACAACACGTGATGATCTTGAGGCAATGATTGAGATTTATCGCATGATGCGTCCGGGAGAGCCGCCAACGAAGGAAGCTGCGCAAGCGCTATTCAACAACCTGTTCTTTACTGATGAGCGTTACGACTTGTCCGCAGTTGGGCGTATGAAGTTCAATCGTCGCCTTAAGCGTGAAGATGTAACAGGTCCTGGTACGTTGGACAAAGTCGATATCGTTGATGTGATGAAAGCATTGATCAACATCAAGAACGGTCTGGATACAGTTGATGATATCGACCACTTGGGTAATCGTCGTATCCGTTCTGTTGGTGAGATGATTGAAAACCAATTCCGCGTTGGTTTGGTGCGTGTTGAGCGTGCGGTTAAAGAGCGTCTGAGTCTGGCTGAAAGTGAAGGCCTGATGCCTCAGGAACTGATCAATGCGAAGCCTGTTTCTGCAGTTGTGAAAGAGTTTTTTGGCTCCAGTCAGTTGTCCCAGTTTATGGACCAAAATAACCCTCTGTCAGAAGTTACGCATAAGCGTCGTGTTTCTGCATTGGGCCCTGGCGGCTTGACTCGCGAACGCGCGGGCTTCGAAGTGCGTGACGTACACCCAACTCACTATGGTCGTGTGTGTCCAATTGAAACGCCTGAGGGTCCTAACATCGGTTTGATTAACTCTCTGGCTGTATATGCACGTACTAACGAGTACGGTTTCTTAGAAACGCCTTATCGTAAGGTTATAGACGGAAAAGTAACCGAAGAAATTGAGTACCTTTCTGCTATTGAAGAGGGTGAGTACGTAATCGCTCAGGCAAGCGTGGCGGTTGATGAAGATGGGCTGCTTGTTGATGACTTGGTTTCATGTCGTCATAAAAATGAATTTACCCTGTCTCCTAAAGATCGTGTTAACTACGTTGATGTATCTCCACGTCAGATCGTGTCAGTCGCGGCAGCGTTGATTCCGTTCCTTGAGCACGATGATGCTAACCGTGCATTGATGGGATCAAACATGCAACGTCAAGCTGTGCCTACGTTACGTGCAGAGAAGCCTCTGGTGGGTACTGGCATTGAACGTGCTGTGGCTGTTGATTCAGGCGTAACGGTTGTTGCTAAGCGTGGTGGTGTTGTTGATGCAGTAGATGCAGCGCGTATCGTAGTTCGCGTAAATGACGACGAAACAGTTCCTGGCGAGCCAGGTGTAGATATCTACAACCTGACTAAATACACTCGCTCAAACCAAAACACCTGTATTAATCAGAAGCCTTTGGTTAAGAAGGGTGATGTGATTTCTCGTGGCGATGTAATGGCTGATGGCCCTTCTACCGATCTGGGTGAGTTGGCGCTTGGTCAAAATATGTTGGCCGCTTTCATGCCTTGGAATGGTTACAACTTCGAAGACTCTATCTTGATTTCAGAGCGCGTAGTTAAAGAAGATCGTTTGACTACGATTCACATCGAAGAGCTGACATGTGTTGCTCGTGATACCAAGCTGGGGCCAGAAGAGGTTAGTGCTGATATTCCAAATGTTGGAGAAAGCGCGCTGTCTCGTTTGGATGAGTCCGGTATTGTTTACATCGGTGCCGAGGTTAAGCCTGGTGATATTCTGGTGGGTAAGGTTACGCCTAAAGGTGAGACTCAATTAACTCCAGAAGAAAAACTGCTGCGTGCAATCTTTGGTGAGAAAGCGTCTGACGTTAAAGATACCTCTCTACGCGTACCTTCAGGTATGAGCGGTACTGTTATCGATGTACAAGTATTTACGCGCGATGGTGTTGAAAAAGACAAGCGCGCACTTGAAATCGAAAATGCTGAGCTAGATCGCGTTCGTAAGGATTTGTTTGATCAGTTCCGTATTCTTGAGAATGACGTATACCAACGTGTTGAAAAATTGTTGCTTGGTAAGGTTTCTGATGGTGGCCCTAATAAGCTTAAAGCCGGAGACAAGATCACCAAGCTTTACCTGGAAGAGCTAAAACGCGAAAAATGGTTCGAAATTCGTTTGCAAGACGATGACGCCAATCTGGTGCTCGAGCAGTTGGGCGAGCAGTTGAAGGCTGAGCGTAAGAATATCGATGAGCGCTTCGAAGAGAAGAAAACCAAACTGACTGCCGGTGACGATTTGGCACCTGGCGTGTTGAAGATGGTTAAAGTTCATTTGGCAGTGAAGCGTCGCATTCAGCCGGGCGATAAAATGGCCGGTCGTCACGGTAACAAAGGTGTTATCTCGATGATCGTACCTGCTGAAGATATGCCTCACACTGCTGATGGTAATCCAGTTGATATCGTTCTGAATCCTCTGGGTGTACCTTCTCGTATGAACATAGGTCAGGTTCTTGAGCTGCATCTTGGTTGGGCGGCAAAAGGCGTGGGTGTTCAGATCGGTAAAATGCTTGACCAGCAGCGTGCAATTGCCGAGCTGCGTGAGTATCTGCATAAGGTTTACAACCTGAGCGGTGGCAGAGTTGAAGATCTGGATAGTTTTAGTGATGCTGAAATTATCGAGCTGGCTAGCAACCTTCGTCGTGGTGTGCCAATGGCGACTCCTGTTTTCGATGGTGCTAGTGAAGAAGAAATCAAGCGTATGCTTGAGTTGGCAGACATGCCGACCTCTGGTCAAACAACATTGTTTGATGGGCGCACCGGTGAGAAGTTTGAGCGTGAAGTCAGTGTAGGCTACATGTATATGCTCAAACTGAATCACTTGGTTGATGATAAGATGCATGCCCGTTCTACTGGTCCTTACAGTCTGGTTACGCAGCAGCCTCTGGGTGGTAAAGCACAGTTTGGTGGTCAGCGTTTCGGTGAGATGGAGGTGTGGGCGCTTGAAGCATATGGTGCTGCATATACGCTTCAGGAAATGCTGACTGTTAAGTCGGATGACGTAAGTGGTCGTACCAAGATGTATAAGAACATCGTTGATGGCGATCATCGTATGGAGGCAGGTATGCCGGAATCTTTCAATGTATTGCTGAAAGAGATTCGTGCACTGGGTATCGATATCGAGTTGGAAAACAACTAAATCGAAGTTCAGCAAACATTGTCTGGCGCGCTTTAATTTAAGCGCGCCCTCTCGAGTTGGAGATAGAGTGTGAAAGATCTACTTAATCTACTGAAACAACAAGGCGGAACTGACGAGTTTGATTCGATTCGTATCGGTCTCGCGTCGCCTGAAAAAATTCGTTCTTGGTCGTTTGGTGAAGTTAAAAAGCCTGAAACAATCAACTATCGTACGTTTAAGCCTGAGCGTGATGGCTTGTTTTGTGCCAAAATTTTTGGCCCAGTAAAAGACTATGAGTGCTTGTGTGGTAAATACAAGCGTTTGAAGCACCGTGGTGTTATCTGTGAAAAGTGTGGTGTAGAGGTTACTGTTGCTAAAGTGCGTCGTGACCGCATGGGTCACATCGAGCTGGCAAGTCCTGTTGCCCATATTTGGTTCCTAAAGTCACTGCCTTCTCGTATGGGCTTGTTGCTGGATATGACATTGCGTGAAATTGAGCGCGTATTGTACTTCGAAGCATTTGTTGTAATTGATCCGGGCATGACCCAATTGGAACGCGGTCAAATTTTGACTGATGAATCGTACCTGGACGCCATCGAAGAGTACGGTGACGAGTTTGATGCTCGCATGGGCGCTGAGGCAGTGTTTGAACTGCTGCGCGGTATGGACCTTCAAAAAGAAGTTGCCACTATTCGCGAAGAGATTCCTAATACAAACTCTGAGACCAAAATCAAGAAATTCACTAAGCGTCTTAAGCTGATGGAAGCATTCCTTGAGTCAGGTAATAAGCCAGAGTGGATGGTAATGACTGTATTGCCTGTGCTTCCTCCTGAGCTACGCCCTCTGGTTCCTCTGGATGGTGGTCGTTTTGCAACTTCGGATTTGAACGATCTGTATCGTCGTGTAATTAATCGTAACAACCGACTGAAACGTCTGTTGGATCTGAATGCGCCAGATATTATCGTTCGCAACGAAAAGCGTATGCTGCAAGAGTCGGTAGACGCATTGCTAGACAACGGTCGTCGCGGTAAAGCAATTACCGGCACTAACAAGCGTCCTCTGAAATCTTTGGCAGATATGATCAAAGGTAAGCAAGGCCGCTTTCGTCAAAACTTGTTGGGTAAGCGTGTTGACTACTCAGGCCGCTCTGTAATCGTGGTTGGTCCTACGCTGAAACTGCATCAGTGTGGTCTGCCTAAGAAGATGGCTCTGGAGTTATTTAAACCTTTTATCTTTAGCAAGCTGGAGTTGCGTGGCCTGGCTACTACCATCAAGGCTGCTAAGAAACTGGTTGAGCGCGAAGGTGCTGAGGTTTGGGATATTCTTGAAGAAGTTATCCGCGAGCATCCAGTTATGCTTAACCGTGCGCCAACTCTTCACCGTTTGGGTATCCAAGCGTTTGAACCTGTGCTAATCGAAGGTAAAGCGATTCAGCTGCACCCTCTTGTATGTACTGCGTACAACGCCGACTTCGACGGTGACCAGATGGCCGTACACGTTCCATTGTCACTGGAAGCGCAGCTTGAAGCGCGCGCTTTGATGATGGCGACTAACAACGTACTGTCGCCAGCTAACGGTGAGCCAATTATCGTTCCTTCGCAGGACGTTGTATTGGGTCTGTACTACATGACTCGCGATCGCGTTAATGCTAAAGGCGAGGGTATGTCCTTTTCCGACTTGGCTGAGGTGCGTCGTGCCTGGGAAACCGGTGCTGTTGACCTTCAGGCTAAAGTTAAAGTGCGTTTGCATGAAACTGTGATTGATGATGAAGGCGTAACAACAGAGTCTCGTAAGATCGTTGATACTACTGCGGGTCGGGCCTTGCTGGCCGAATTGTTGCCAAAAGGTCTGCCGTTTGAGCTGTTTAATCAAACGATGACAAAGAAAGCGATTTCCGGCTTGGTTAACACTTGCTATCGTCGTTTGGGTCTTAAAGCCACTGTTATTTTTGCAGACCAGTTGATGTACACAGGTTTTAGTTTCTCTACTAAGGCTGGTGTGTCTATCGGTGTTAATGACATGGTTGTGCCTGACGAGAAAGAGCGCATCATTGCGGCAGCTGATGCTGAAGTTAAAGAGATCGAGAATCAATATATCTCAGGTCTGGTAACTAACGGCGAACGCTACAACAAAGTGGTTGATATTTGGTCTCATACCAATGACCGCGTTGCTAAAGCAATGATGGAAAAGCTTGGTAGCGATATCGTAGTTGATAAAGATGGCAACGAAGTGAAGCAAGAGTCGTTTAACTCCATCTATATGATGGCGGACTCCGGTGCTCGTGGTAGTGCTGCTCAGATTCGTCAGCTGGCTGGTATGCGTGGTCTGATGGCTAAACCGGATGGTTCGATCATCGAAACGCCTATCACTGCGAACTTCCGCGAAGGTCTAAACGTACTTCAGTACTTTATTTCCACTCACGGTGCTCGTAAAGGTTTGGCAGATACCGCACTTAAGACGGCAAACTCGGGTTACCTGACACGTCGTTTGGTTGATGTTGCTCAAGATATGGTCGTTCTGGATGACGATTGTGGAACCAGTAATGGTCTGTGGATGATGCCACTTATCGAGGGTGGTGATGTTGTTGAGCCACTTCGTGAGCGCGTGCTGGGCCGTGTGGTTGCAGAAGATGTTATGAAAGATGGCGAAGTTTTGGTTGAGGCCGGTACTTTGCTTGACGAGCGTTGGGTTGATGAGCTTGAGGAGGCTAGTATCGATAACGTTAAAGTACGCTCGCCAATTACGTGTGATACGCGCCATGGTGTTTGTGCCTCATGTTACGGCCGTGACTTGGCTCGTGGCCATCGCGTAAATCCAGGTGAGGCCGTTGGCGTTATTGCTGCTCAATCGATTGGTGAGCCTGGTACACAGCTGACCATGCGTACCTTCCATATCGGTGGTGCTGCATCTCGTTCGGCTGCGGAAAACAATATCGAAGTTAAATCTAACGGTAGCGTGCGTCTGCACAACATCAAGTTGGTTAAGCATGCTTCGGGTAATAACGTAGCGGTTTCTCGTTCGGGTGAGCTTATCGTCGTAGATGATCAAGGTCGCGATCGTGAGCGTTACAAAGTACCTTACGGTGCTGAATTGAGTGTTGATGATGGTCAATCTGTGAATGCGGGTCAGGTTGTTGCGACCTGGGATCCGCATACTCACCCAGTTATCACTGAGGTAGCCGGTAAGGTCAAGTCTAGTGACTTCGTTGAAGGTGTGAGTGTTCAGCGTACTACAGATGAAATTACTGGCCTGAGCAGCTTGGTAATTACTGATCCAAAAGCACGTGGTTCCGCAGGTAAAGACTTGAAACCAATGGTTAAATTGGTTGGCGAGGATGGTGATGACCTGTGTATCGCGGGTACTGATATTCCTGCAATCTACTTCCTGCCTGGCGGTGCGATTGTAACCAAGGAAGATGGTGCCGAAGTGGGTGTGGGTGACGTATTGGCGCGTATCCCACAAGAATCTTCGAAAACACGCGATATCACGGGTGGTTTGCCTCGCGTTGCTGACTTGTTTGAGGCTCGTAAGCCGAAAGATCCTGCAATTCTGGCCGAGTCTACGGGGACTGTTAGCTTCGGTAAGGAGACAAAAGGCAAGCGTCGTTTGGTTATTACTGATAAAGACGGTGAGCGTCATGAAGAGCTAATTCCAAAATGGCGTCACATCACTGTGTTCGAAGGTGAGCATGTAGAGCGTGGTGAGACTATCGTAGACGGTCCTTTGATTCCTCACGACATCCTTCGTCTGAAAGGTGTTTCTGAATTGGCGGAATACATCGTTAACGAAGTGCAAGAGGTTTACCGTCTGCAAGGCGTTAAAATCAACGATAAGCACATCGAGGTTATTATTCGCCAGATGATGCGTAAAGTTGAGATTACAGGGGCTGGCGACAGTAAATTCCTGAAAGGTGAGCAGCTGGAGCGCGCGCGTGTTCTGGACGAAAACGACAAGCTTATTGCTGGCGGTAAAATGCCGGCGACCTTTGAGCCGGTGTTGTTGGGTATTACCAAAGCGTCTCTTGCTACAGAATCGTTTATTTCTGCGGCATCCTTCCAAGAGACAACTCGCGTTCTGACCGAAGCCGCAGTGTCCGGCAAGATTGATGACCTGCGCGGTCTGAAAGAGAACGTAATCGTAGGGCGCTTGATCCCAGCGGGTACTGGTCTTGCGTATCACGATGAACGCAAGCGTAAGCGTGCCGCCGAGGAAGCTGCATCAGAAGAGGTGGTTGATAAGGGGCCTACCGCGAGCGAGATCGAGGAAGCGCTTAGTAAAGCACTTTAATCGCTAGGGTGTTTAAAAAGCGGCCAAAATGTACTGTTGGCCGCTTTTTTACGATGAATTGAAGTTTTAATAGGTATCTTGCTTGACAGCGAGGGCGTGCATCTCTAAAATCACGCTTCTTTTAATTGGGGCTCCTGTTTTTCAGGTTCTAGTTCCTCCAAGCAGATGGATTTTTGCCTTTCGGCGTGCGAGTCGGGCCGGGGGTTTAACGTTATAAAGTAAAATTTAGGTGGTCTAAATGGCAACAATTAATCAGTTGGTGCGTAAGCCGCGTGTTAGAAAAGTTGAAAAGAGCAATGTTCCTGCTCTGGAAGCTTGTCCGCAGCGTCGCGGAGTATGTACTCGCGTTTATACAACAACCCCTAAAAAGCCTAACTCGGCTTTGCGTAAAGTTGCGCGTGTACGCTTGACCAACGGCATGGAAGTAACTAGCTATATCGGTGGTGAAGGTCACAACCTTCAGGAGCACTCTGTAGTGTTGATTCGCGGCGGTCGTGTAAAAGACTTGCCTGGTGTGCGTTATCACACTGTGCGCGGTACTCTGGATACGTCTGGTGTAGATGGTCGTCGTCAGGGCCGTTCTAAGTACGGTGCTAAACGTCCTAAGGGCTAATGGCCACGGGCTTGGTGGTTTAAAAGTTTAAATATTAGGTAATTACGATGCCAAGAAGAAGAGAAGTCCCTAAACGTGAGGTTTTGCCGGATCCTAAGTTCGGAAGCGAAACGCTGGCGAAATTTGTAAACGTTGTGATGAAGAGCGGTAAGAAGTCTACTGCTGAGAAGATTGTGTACGGCGCGCTTGATGTTGTTGCTGAGCGTAGTGGTAAAGAGTCTATTGAGATTTTTGAGCAAGCGCTTGAGAATATTAGCCCTCTAGTTGAGGTTAAGTCACGCCGTGTTGGTGGTGCGACTTATCAGGTTCCAGTTGAAGTTCGTCCTGCTCGTCGTATGGCTCTGGCCATGCGTTGGTTGACAGATGCTGCACGTGGCCGTGGTGAGAAATCTATGGGCTTGCGTTTGGCTGGTGAGATCTTGGACGCTGTGGAATCTCGTGGTTCTGCTGTTAAGAAGCGTGAAGATACTCATCGTATGGCTGAGGCTAATAAAGCGTTCTCTCACTACCGTTGGTAGTGAAAATGGTGTAATATCCGACACCGCAGGCAATGCCTGCGGTGTTTTTTGTTCTTTAACAGTTTGGTGATTTAGGGAATTTGCAAGGTGGCGCGTAAAACTCCAATTGAGCGTTATCGTAATATCGGCATCATGGCGCATATTGATGCAGGTAAGACGACCACGACTGAGCGTATTCTGTTCTATACCGGTATTTCGCATAAAATTGGCGAGGTTCATGATGGCGCGGCCACCATGGATTGGATGGAGCAGGAGCAAGAGCGTGGCATAACCATTACTTCGGCGGCGACGACATGCTTCTGGAGCGGAATGGATCAGCAGTTTTCTGAACACCGAATTAATATCATTGACACCCCGGGCCATGTCGATTTTACGATCGAGGTTGAGCGCTCGCTGAGGGTGCTTGATGGTGCTTGTGCTGTTTTCTGTGCGGTGGGTGGCGTTCAGCCACAGTCTGAGACCGTGTGGCGTCAAGCCAATAAATACCATGTTCCTCGTCTTGCGTTCATTAATAAAATGGATCGCCAGGGTGCTGATTTCTTTCGTGTTTTGTCTCAAATTGAAGAACGTCTTGGTGGTGTTCCGGTGCCTGTTGTTATTCCGATTGGCGCTGAAGATGCGTTTGCTGGTGTTATCGATCTGATTCGCATGAAGGCTATTTACTGGAATGAGTCGGATATGGGGGCTGCTTACGAGGCCAAAGATATTCCGGCTGAACTGCTTGAGTTGGCGCAAGAGTATCGCGAAAAGATGGTTGAGGCGGCGGCTGAGGCTGACGAGCAGTTGATGGATAAGTATCTTGAGGAGGGGGAGCTTTCTGATGAGGATATTCGTCAAGGCCTGCGTTTGCGCACTGTTAATAATGAAATAGTTCCCGCTTTGTGTGGTACGGCCTTTAAAAACAAGGGTGTGCAAGCGATGCTTGATGCTGTTGTTGAATACATGCCGTCTCCAGTGGACGTTCCTGCAATCAAGGGCATTAATGATGATGAGTCTGAGGGTGAGCGCCATAGCGATGATGATGAGCCGTTTGCTGCGCTGGCGTTCAAAATTGCAACAGATCCGTTTGTTGGTTCGTTAACTTTTTTTCGTTGTTATTCCGGGGTCGTGAGTGTTGGCGACTCTGTTTTTAATCCGGTTAAGGGCAAAAAAGAGCGCATCGGGCGTCTGATGCAGATGCATGCGAATAGCCGCGAGGAAATCAAAGAGGTTCGGGCGGGTGATATTGCGGCGGCCGTGGGGTTGAAGGATGTTACAACTGGTGATACACTCTGCGCCCCTTCGAGTTTGATTACGCTTGAGCGCATGGAGTTTCCTGAGCCGGTTATCTCTGTGGCTATTGAGCCGCGTACGGCGGGTGATCAGGAAAAGATGGGGTTGGCACTGTCGAAGCTTGCGCAAGAAGACCCCTCTTTTCGAGTGCATACTGATGAAGAGACTGGGCAGACCATAATTTCGGGAATGGGCGAGTTGCATCTCGAAATTATCGTAGATCGCATGAAGCGCGAATTTAAGGTTGAGGCTAACGTCGGCGCGCCGCAAGTAGCGTATCGCGAAGCCATGACTAAGCAAGTCGAGGTTGAAGGTAAGTTTGTCCGTCAGTCGGGTGGTCGTGGTCAATACGGTCATGTTTGGCTAAGACTGGAGCCTCGAGAGCCTGGTGCAGGCTATGAATTTGTAAATGAGGTCGTAGGTGGTGTGGTTCCCCGAGAATACATCCCTGCGGTTGATAAAGGTATTCAGGATGCCATGTCAAGCGGTGTGCTGGCTGGTTATCCCGTAGTTGATGTTCGTGCGGTCCTTTTTGATGGGTCTTATCACGATGTCGACTCGAATGAAAATGCTTTTAAGATTGCTGGGTCTTTGGCGTTTAAAGACGGTTTTCTTAAGGCGGGCCCGGTTTTGCTTGAACCTATGATGAAGGTTGAAGTGGAAACGCCTGAAGAGTACATGGGTGATGTAATAGGCGATTTGAACCGTCGCCGCGGCCTGGTACAGGGGATGGAAGACACTCCTTCAGGTAGGGTTGTGACGGCAGAAGTGCCGTTAGCAGAAATGTTTGGTTATGCCACTGCGCTGCGTTCAATGTCGCAAGGGCGAGCCACATATAGTATGGAATTTGCGAAATATTCGGAGACGCCTTCAAATGTTGCGGATGCAATTTTGAGGCGTACTGCGTAATTGTTCTTTAATTTTGGATTGAGTTTAGAGAGGGTTTAAGCCGTGTCTAAGGAAAAGTTTGAACGTACGAAACCCCACGTAAACGTGGGCACCATTGGTCACGTAGATCATGGTAAAACTACGCTGACAGCGGCGCTGACCGTTACT
>JBNKYV010000194.1:0-24378 GCA_050301075.1 Gammaproteobacteria bacterium | reverse complement strand
ATGAACGCATCAGGCTTGTTTAGGTTTACATGCGACAAGAAAATATTCCGCACCTCTCGTAGGTTGCACCCAAGAACATAGAGGATAAGGTGTGAAGCCCAACCTACAACCTGCTTTTAGTGTTAAAAATTTTTTTACACTTTATTGAATATAAGCGCTTTATGATTTACCAAACCACATAGTTATTAGGTGGTTATATCTACTGGCTTAAAATATGCTTTTTAATACAGACTGATAATTTTAAACACGGAGGTATCTAAAATGCATACGCTGAGAGCCGCTTTTGGGACTGTGTTTTTACTTTTTGCATCCGTTTCACAGGCAGCTGTTATCCAAGTTGATTACACGGGTAGCGTTACTGCTTTAGGCATTTTGCTAGAGGGTGATGGAGTCAGCTTGGGAGATACTGTAGTGGGCTCCTTCACATACGACTCAGATGCGAGTAGCGGTGATAGTTTATCCGCATTTTCCATTTCTATCGGGGGTGTTTTTAACGCCACAATGGGTGGCACTGACAGTGATTGGTTCAGCGTTTCGAATGACCAGTCACCGGGCTTCGATGGTTTTAATACCGGAACCACCAACATCATTAGTGACACATTGAATGGCTATTCCGCCGCCCTCATGCAGTTTGGCGCGGGGAGATATAATATCAACGGCCAGTTATGGGACGATACGTTGCTTCCTGACCTGGCTGATTGGGCAAATATCACTCTTGCTGATATGAGTACGCTTGATTGGCGCTGGATGGATTTCGGCCTAGCCACCAATAATTTTTCTGATGACCAAATTCGGTGGGATGTGAGTTCGTTTGAGGTAACAGGCTTGTCAGACAAGCCATTGCCCGAACCACCAATTATGCTGTTGATGCTGATGGGGTTGTTCTACTTGGTGGCAGGACGCAAACGTTTGGCAAACACGTGAACGGAATCCCGCATGTTGCCCCCAAGGGTATAAAGACTGAAGTACAAGTACGAAGCCCAACGGCGTAGAATTAATCTCCGCCGTTGGGCTTCGCAAAAGAAGTTAGCCCAGCCTACAGCGCTAAAGCGCCCGTAGCTTTTTCCTTACGGGCACCAGCCAATAATAACAAGCCAGCAACCATAAGTAGCAGTGTGCCAGTTTCAGGAACGGTAGCAGGTTCAGCCGCTAACCAGTTAGCAATGTTAGTCGCGAATGCTGCGTTGTCTAAAGCACTCCAGTAGTTATCAGAGAAGACATTCACATCCAGGATCGTTACTACGTTGTCTCCCCACAGGGTCGCAAAGTTATAATCAAAAAGAGCTTCACCGCCAGATGCTACGAGACCACCAGTAGGCAAGTACACTTGGTTCACACCATCAACAAGCTCATTAGTACTGACTGAATTTGTAATACCATTGTAATAAGAACTAGCGACTGTTCCACCTAACATACCAACAACCTGCTGGTTCCAGTCAGCCCAGCCGGTATTTTCACCGATGATAATTGCACGGCGGCCGGAAGCGATGTATGAACTGATGTTGCTATATTCCTGCGCACTCAATGTGCAAGAGTTACAGCGAACATTTACAAAGATTGAGTCAAATCCCATCATGTAACTGAGGTCATTAAAGTTACCTACAGACACGTTATTACCGGATGCTGCATCCAGTGTGTTGGAAAAATTTGTCCAACCAGTACCACCAGCACCGGTATAAGCGTAGTGGCTATATATATACTGATCATCCATCAAGATGGATGTTGCATGTGCTGACCCAATTGAAAAAATAAGCGCAAAACAAATACTGAAAGAACGACGAAATACTTCTGAATACATTTGAACCCCCCAATTTTATTTATCGGCAATACCTAGCAAGTGTTACGCCAACACGTAGAAGCATTGATTTAAAGCAGATTATTGTTTTTATCTGTGGAATCACCGCGAATGATGTTAAATAAAGCGACATCAAAATAGTGAAAAAGATTTAGTAAAAAATAAAACCGTCAGGTGTAATGAGTACTAGTCGCAGCTCACTCCAATAACGCGATAATGTGGGCTTACGTAAGTTGGGCTTCGCCAAGAATGCTAACCCAACCTACAACCCTGTTTTATCTATTACATTTTAAGCAGGAATAGGTTCCGGAACGAACTGGTGTTCATATCTAGGGTCTTTAACTTCGTAATTCCAACCGCCATTATTATCCCAAAACCAATTACCGTTTGTATCTATTACATATAATGCATACCAACATTTCCAAAGACTACTCAACGAATTAAACTCAATGCGCGCCTTCCATACCTCGTCATAGCCACCATAAGTATTGTTAACGTTGTATAGCCAGTCAGCATTCGTCCAATTAACCGTCCACCAGTTACTTATTGTCCAGACGACTCCAGCCGAATGACCTAGCTCAACGGGCCATATGCCAAACGTAACGTCAAACCCCATACGCCCTGAACCACCTGGTGGATATTCAGTACCTCTAAGCCAAATGTTAGCCATAGCTACTCTCCTTATGATGACGGGGCCGAACTTACAGCCCCGTCAGAATAAAAACTCCGTTTAATTACAACCCGCTGTTTTAACAGCATCGCTACCGGTAATAGGAACACCACCGTAGGTTTCACCATTCAACTCGGCTTCGGTATCACCGCAAACGATACCGGTGGATTGGGTTTCGAAGTGCAGTAGCAGGTCTGTATCACCATCGCCATCGACATCGCTGAGATGCGCTTTTTTGTGTACCATGGTGGCGCCGGCAGGACCGAAGGTAACGCTGGCTGGATTAACCTCTGTAGCATCAAACGTATCGGTTGTAAGTATGGCAACGGGGATGACGCCATTGTTGCCAGGATTAACGCCATTAGGATCACTGCCCGGTTTGATATCAATATCGATCTTCACTGAACCAAAGGCATAGACCTTGCCGTTTTCATTTCCGATGTACAGCATGCCGTCAGAAATAGCCGCTGATGAGTACAACCGGCTAGCACCGGTGTAATAACTCCAGATGAGGGCGCCGGTTTGTTCATCAACGCAATAGACTGTGTGATCCAACGAACCGAAGCAGACTTTGCCATCACCAGAGACGGCTGGTGCCGACCATATCTGGCCATTGCTTTGGAAGGTCCAGATCACATTGCCGGAAATGGCATCGAGTGCGTAAAGCTTGCCGTCATCGGAACCAATAAACACTTTGCCACCATGCACCGCGGGGGTGGAGGTGGAGTTGCCGTTGATGTTTTGGCTCCAGGTTTCTACGCCACTTGCGGCATCCAGATTAACCGCCTGGTTGCTGACACCACCCCAGTTGTAAACGCCAAAGTAGGCATCAAGCATTCCATTGCCATCACCATCAACAATCGCTGCGCCATTACTGTTAACCATGCCGGTGACGCCACCGTGGTTAAGAAAATAATCATACGTCCATACAATGGCGCCGGTCAGTTCATCTACAGCAACAAGCGTTGGGCTGCTGTTATCGAAGTTGTGGGTACCGGTATAGACCAAACCATTAGCAACTGAGATGGGTGAGTCGGGCGTGCCACCGACCATGGTCGTCCAATTGGTGCTACCGGTCGCGGCGTTAAAGCTATACAAATACCCGGTGCTTGAGGCTATAAACACATTGCCATTATGTACTGCGGGCGAGGCCCAGTCCCAGGGGCCCAAGCCGATGGATGTATTCCAAACTAAAGCGCCAGTGTTAGCATCCAGCGCGTAGAAGTTACCTCCCGTTGCCAGGAAATAGACGATTCCCGAGTCAACGGCTGGTGATGAGTAGATGGGGGTAACTGCGTTGAAGCTCCATACTGCTGCGCCGGTGTACTTATCCAGAGCGTAGAGATTACCGTCTAACGAGCCAACGTAGACCGTATCACCAACAACGGCTGGAGATGAGCGGACCTGTGAGCCGGTTTGAAAGGTCCACAATACATAGTTGGTGTTTGGGGCGTGGTCATCGGTGTAACCACTGAGTGAGGTGTCGTGATGAAACATGGGCCAGTCGGAAGCGATGGCGCGAGCCGTGGGTACTGCCAATACAACAACAATCGATAGGTGAATGAGATACCGCATTATGTTTTGCATGGTGTCCTCCCTGAGGGGTGTTGAAGGTGGTGGGAGACTAACTATAGGAAGGAAAACCCACGTTTTGTAGGTTAAAACTTGATGAATTACTGGTGCAGGAAATGGCCTGAAAAAATAGATTGCAGTGTTTTCACAAAGTTACATCAAAGCCATTAGAGGTTGGGTTAAAAGCGTAGTACGAATAAAATATCCTTACACAACAAAATGGGCCATAGCCCTAACTCTTCTGAATGAATATTACACACACCGATTCAATCGCCATCATCGGCGGTGGCCCGGCCGGGCTGATGGCCGCTGAGGTATTGCTTGAACACGGCTTGCAGGTGGATCTTTACGACCGCATGCCTTCGCTGGGGCGCAAGTTGTTGATTGCTGGTCGTGGTGGTTTAAACCTTTCTCATGCGGAACCACTGCCCGACTTTATTCAGCGCTATGGCAAACGCAGTGACATCATCGGCCCGATGATCGAAGCCTTCGATGCACAAGCGCTACGTGACTGGGCCAAGGGCTTGGGCATTGAAACGTTCATCGGTACTTCACAACGGATATTCCCCACTGATTTTAAGGCTGCACCGCTGTTACGTGCCTGGCTGCATCGCCTGCGTGAAAAAGGGCTACGCATCCATGTACGCCATCGCTGGTTAGGCTGGAGCAATGACGACGCACTGCGCTTTGAATCCCCTAGGGGTGAATACAACATTCAACACCGCGCTACCGTGCTCGCCCTTGGTGGCGGCAGTTGGGCCAAACTGGGTTCCGATGGCAAATGGACAGCGGCATTCAAAGATAAGAATATTCCACTGGCACCACTGCGCCCCAGTAACTGTGGTTTTGAAGCGCATTGGAGCGAACACTTTCGTAGCAAGTTCGCCAGCGAACCACTTAAGTCAATTTCACTTAGCGTGCAAACGCTGGACGGCCATATAGAAACACGCCAGGGTGAATTGATGATTGCCGACTACGGCCTTGAAGGTGGGGCTATCTACGCTCTCTCCGCGCCGATACGCGATCTTATCGAAGCACAGGGTGTTGCTACCGTATTGATTGATCTCGTGCCCGGTCGCAACCTATCGCAGTTACAGGCGAACCTCGCCAAGCCGCGTGGCCGCAACTCTATGAGTAAACACTTACAACGCCAAGCAGGCATTAAAGGCGCTAAAGCAAACATCGTGCGCGAAGTTTTGAGCAATGAACAAATGCAAGACAGCAAACAACTGGCAAATACACTTAAAGAGTTGCCAATCAAACTCCATGCCCCACGCCCCATGGATGAAGCCATCAGCACCGCAGGTGGTATTCAATTTGAAGGGCTGGACCAACGCCTGATGATCAAAGAGCTACCGGGCACATTTTGCGCTGGTGAAATGCTCGACTGGGAAGCACCAACAGGCGGCTATCTATTAACCGCTTGCATGGCATCTGGACGGCAAGCGGCACAGGGCATGCTTGAGTGGCTTGCCCTCTCTTCATAAATACCGGGAAACAGAAACGCTGTAGATTTCGCTTTTTCATCCTGGTTTAAGAAAACCGTCCGAAAATATAACTATATTGAAATTATATTTTCAGGGGAGCCAGTACATGAGCCATATTAAATATGCAGCAGCAATGTTTGCTATCAGCATCGTATGGACTGGCAATGTAAATGCCGCTGGACTTGAGTACGGCTGGAAACAACCGCGTAGAATTCTGCCACCCGATGTCTCTGCACCGGATGATCCACTGTATCGCAAAGAGTGCGGAGCCTGTCACTTCACCTATCCCGCTGGCTTTTTACCTGCTCGCTCGTGGAAATTATTAATGGGACGACTTGGTGATCATTTTGGAGAAAATGCTGAGTTGGATTCTCAAACGCAGACGAAGCTGCTGAACTATCTTGAGAGTAATGCCGCAGATAAATCCTCTCACATTGGTTCGCGACGATTGATGCAACGACTTAAACCTGACTCAACACCCATACGCCTGACGGATACGGAGTATCTGCGTTTACGCCACCGCAATGTATTGCCGCGCTTTATCAACAACAATCCGCTTATCAAGGGTTTTAGTGACTGTGGTGCCTGTCACTTCCGTGGTGACCGGGGGTACTTTAATGAGCAGTACATCATCATTCCTGGTTCTCGGCGATAAAGCGGAATGCGTTAAACAATACCCCGTTCGATCAGGTACGAACTGTATTTCATATCTGCACCTTTGATATGTTTCGCCAACCACGATGTTAAGAAGTCCAATAGCTCGGCGGCAACATCCTCGCCCCGATCAATGCGATTAACAAAGTCTGATACTTGGCCTAACAGTTTTACGTGTTTGGCTTTGTGCTCATCAAAGTCGGGATAATTATTTTTCTCTAGCAGGTACTCTTCATAACCAAAGTGGTGTTTGGTGTAATCAACCAACCCTTCCAGTACTCGGCGTAACAACATAGGACTGCGACCATTTTTGAGAAGATTATTAATCTCATTAATAATATTGATTAGCACTTTATGTTGTCGATTAACCTCTTCAATGCCTACGTCATAGGAGTCATTCCAAACAAACAGTACATTTTGTTTGTCACTATCTTGCAGTAGTTGTGTTTCATCAACCTTGAAGCGTTTGAGCAATGACAGAACCTCGCCCGCCAGCACGGTTACCCTTATACCAGATTCGTAAGATCGCTCTGCAACCTGAGTGCTGTGCTGGGCTGTTTCATTCACCGAAATAACGCTCTTGCCAATATCATCCGTTACCGCCTCTAACTCTTCAGCCGCAGAAGCGATCTGCAAGTTCATGTTGGTTATCACGTTGACGCAATCTACAATCTCTTGCAGTGCGGCATCAGTTTCAGATGACCGTTCAACGTTTACATCCGTCGCCTCCTTCGCCGTTTGCATGGTGTTAACTGCATCGCGCGTGCCGGCCTGAATACGCTCAACCATCTGCTGGATCTCTCCGGTAGACTCCTGTGTTCTGCTTGCAAGTGAACGAACTTCATCGGCAACCACAGAAAAACCTCGCCCTTGATCCCCTGCCCGTGCAGCTTCGATGGCAGCATTGAGAGCTAATAGATTGGTTTGATCTGCAATATCGCGAATGGTGTCCACTATCTTACTAATACTTGCACTATCCTCTTCAAGGCGATGGATCATCTCTGCTGTTTTGTTGACTTCATCGGCAACGGTATTAATGCTGGCAACAGATGATGCAACCACCTGCATGCCATTACTCGCTGCCCTTTGGGCATGATCAGCCGCCTCACTAGCTTGGGCTGTATTCGTAGCCATCTCCTGAACAGTTGCTGTCATCTGAGTGATCGCCGCTGCAACTTGTTCAATCTCATTGGCTTGTTGCTTTACTCGACCCTCTGTCACTTTACTGGTGTCGAGCATCTCCGCAGCAATCTCTGAAAGCACCTGGCTGGGAAATTTAATCCCGAGAATGGTAGAGCCAATATCGTTTGTTGCAGAGTTAAACATCCGCCCCAGCCCACCTATTTCATCACCGCGCCGAATATCTGCCTTAAGGGTTAGATCGCCCTCTGACATGTTGCTGAAATTGGCGACGAATTTCTTCAGTGAGTGCAGTACATCACTGTTTATGAAAAAGTAGACCGCAATAAAGACGATGATGATGGCTGAGCCAACAAGAATAAAAAGCGTTGCAGAGGCAGCTGAATTGACTTGAGATTCGAGACTATCACTGGCAGTCTGCTGCGCCTGAGCCAAAAACGCATCGACCTCTGATGCCAACTTTTCTGCCACTTCATCAAAACCGGCCATCATTGAATTGCCCCCGGCGGGGCCTTCAGCAACGTATGCCTGAGCCATCTTCTTACCAACTGCATAGTAAGCGTCAAAGTCAGTCAGCATTTGATCGTAGTGTTGCTTGCCGTTTGGATCCAGACCTTTCAAATCTGACACTAATGATCTGAACTGCTGGGCGTTGTTTTCTGCTTCATCAAATCCATCATTAAGTCCATCCAAACCTCTGGTGGCACTAACATCGGTTAACCATTGTTGAACCTGAATGACTGCTATTTTTAGTTGATAGGCTTTATTTAGAATGGGGTTGGTATTCTCCTGCAGCTGCTTCGCCTGCTCCTGAATATCAACACTCTCCAGAAGTATCACGCCGCTTTCGGTACCGACAACTGTCGCCAAGACTAACGATAGGATAAGAAACTTCTTGCGAAGACTGAATTTGTTCAGGAAATCCATAACCATTACCCCGGTTTAATGTAAGTGTATTTTTTAAATACTCCCTTCACTTTCCATCGGCAATTTCAGTCTTTTCTTTTAACGTGTCAGCTAACAGGCTATGCACAGCGGCATAGCTGTTTTACTCAGTCACTGGGATAAGGATAGAGTTCATTCAAGGGAACACTGTGCCCTGCATGCTGAACGATGCGGGCGTGATGACGACCAAACTCGCGCGGGCTTTCCAAGCCACACGATTGCGCCAAACGCTCGACTTCGATATTCATCCAACGGGCATAGTTGGCAACGCGTGTTGCTTTATCTTTAACGGATAAACCTTTTTGCAGATCTTTATTGTGCGTTGTAATTCCTGTGGGGCAAGTATCTTTATGGCATTGCATTGACTGTATGCAACCCAATGAAAATAAGAAACCTCGCGCAGTCACGGCAAAGTCTGCACCGATACACATTGCCCACCCGACCTGTGCCGATGTAACCAGTTTGCCTGATGCGACAACACGAATCCTTTCACGCAAACCATACTTAATTAAAGTATCGACTAATACAGGAAGTGATTCGCTTAACGGTAAACCTACGTGATCAGCTAACACTTGAGGGGCTGCCCCGGTGCCACCATCTCCGCCATCAATAGTAATAAAGTCTGGGGCCTGATCTATTCCCCGGCGTAATATTGTTTCGCAAAGATTGCTAATCGCCAGCGGTCCTCCCAGCACCATTTTGATACCAACCGGCTTACCCGTGACATCGCGCACACGATTGATCATATCAAGCAATTCATCATCGCTACTGATATCAGGATGGCGATTCGGGCTGTTGGAAATTGTGTGCACAGGAATGCCACGAATCTGCGCCACCTCTTTAGATACTTTCGCCGCTGGCAGCACGCCCCCTCGCCCTGGTTTGGCGCCCTGGGCGAGCTTTATTTCAAATGCGCGCACATGCTGACTAACATCTTTCAGGCGTTCATCTGATAATTTACCGTTAGCATCGCGCACACCGTATTTAGCTGTGCCGATTTGAAAAATAAGATCTCCACCACCTTCGAGATGATAAGGCGACAAACCACCTTCTCCGGTATTCATCCAGATACCTGCCTCAGCCGCACCTTTAGAGAGTGCCCTGACTGCGGGCGCGGATAATGCGCCGTAACTCATGCCGGAGATATTAAAAATTTTGTCCGCCTCAAACGGATATTTGCAATCGGGGCCAATCACTAAAGGCGGTGCAGCCTCGCGCTCTTCTTCCAGTACTGGATAGGGCGCATTGACGAAAATAATAGTACCCGGTTCGCGCAGATCATTCGTTGAACCGAAGGCAATGGTGCCACCGATATTTTTCGAGGTACGGTATACCCAGTTCCTAGTCGCACGATTAAAAGGTAGCTCTTCTCGCTCATTGGAGAAGAAGTATTGACGGAAGTAATCACCCTGCTTTTCGAGAAAATAACGCATGCGGCCAATAACAGGAAAATTGCGGCGCACGGCGTGTTTGGTTTGGAAGATGTCCTGAACAAACATGATCGCCAGAATCAGCATTACAATCCCGGCGAGCCAACCTAAAATGATAAAACCCCAGCGTAAAAATTCTAATGTATCCATACATTCTCTCTAATTACTGAGCATCCCACTATTTTCCCAACAACCCCGTTACCAAACAGCCATACACGGCTATCTTAAAATAGCGTCAATCGCCTGCAATACCTTGAACTGGCCAAGGCGATACACTCACTCCCCCCTTCTCCTGCATCAAATGAGGGGGGAGCCTCACTCAGGCCTCCCTTCCCTGGGCGGCGCAACAACCCCCAATCCCCATTCACAGATCCCACCCCAGCCGGTAAAATCCTCCTCTTTCAATCCAGACAAACAGGTTATAGAGATGGGTAGGGCTTATCAAAACCGCAAGGAATCAATGGCGAAGACCTCGG
The DNA here is from genome assembly GCA_050301075.1 of Gammaproteobacteria bacterium. Taxonomy (GTDB): domain Bacteria; phylum Pseudomonadota; class Gammaproteobacteria; order Tenderiales; family Tenderiaceae; genus JBNKYV01. The sequence continues at coordinate 14,209 of JBNKYV010000194.1, read as the reverse complement.
ACCAGAAGGCCAAGGTGTATAGCAAGTACAGTCGCGAGATTTACGTATGCGCCAAGAGCGGTGGCGTAGACCCGGACGGCAATCTGGCATTGCGCAGCCTGATTGATCGCGCCAAGAAAGACCAGGTACCCGCCCATGTTATCGATAAGGCCATCGGCAAGGCCCGTGATGGAGTGGGAGAGGATTTCACCCCTGCCCGTTACGAGGGCTTCGGCCCCGGCGGCTGCATGGTGATTGTGGAGTGCCTCACCGACAACCCAACCCGTACCTTTAATGACGTACGCCAGTGCTTTACCAAGACCAAGGCCAAGATTGGCGCCCAGGGCACTGTCAGCCACATGTTTGACCATTGTGCCATTTTTGTTTTTGATGGCGACGAAGAGGCGGTGCTGGATGCCTTGATGATGGCAGACGTGGATGTGTCAGACATTGAAGAAGAAAATGGCAAACTGACTGTGTTTACTGCGAATACAGACTACTTTAAAGCCAAGCAGGCCCTGGCAGAAGCGTTTGGCGAAATCGAGTTTGATGTGGATGAGATTCAGTTCGTGCCTAAAGGCTCAACCGCTGTAACAGGTGATGATGCTGAGCTGTTCAATAAATTTATCGACATGCTCGACAATCTGGATGATGTGCAAAACATCTACCATGATGCGGAACTGAGTTAAACCAAGCTCACATCAAAACAAAGCCCTACACTGCATCAACAGTCTAGGGCTTTTTTCTTTCAACCTGAAAAGTGGTCTTAGTGATAAGTATAGGCAAAAGAAAATGTTGTCCCTTTGCCCACTTCGCTTTCTACACTAATATTGCCATCCAACAGTTCTGCCAGTTTCTTACAAATCGCCAAACCAATCCCTACGCCCCCATATTTACGGGTGAGTGAAACGTCGTTTTGGTGGAATACCTCAAAAATAGCACTGATTTTTTCTGGCTCGATTCCTATCCCTTGATCGATAACTTTAAAGACAACACAAGGTTTATCTATTTCACTCTTTGACACGTGAACAGTGACCTTGCCCTTATCGCTAAACTTGACGGCATTATCAAGCAAGCCAGTGAGTAACTCTGTAAGTTTTAGAGCATCGCCAAAGATAAATTGCGGAACATCGTCGCCAAACAAAGAGACAACATCAATATTCTTTGCTCGCGCCTTGAATGAAACATTATTGATCGCTTCTTCAACACATTGATAAGGAGAAAAATGATCCTGCGCCACTATGCCTCGAGGGCCAGCTTCCAGCTCAGAAAAGGCCAGAATCCGCTCGATCATGTGCAGTAGCTCTTCTCCACACTTACCAATGATCTGCGCGGTTTCTCTATCCTCTTCTTGCAAGTCGCTTTCTACCAAAACATCAGCCATACCGAGAATACCGTTTAAAGGCGTTCTCAATTCATGGCTCATCACTGATAGAAACTCACCTTTTACTCTATCTGCAACTTCCGCTTGTTTGCGTGCGGTAATCAGATGCTGTTCAACCTCTTTACGACGTTCGATTTCATCTGACAACTGTTTGGCGTAACGGTCAGAGGTTATTTTGGAAATAAACACCGGCAAGTAGAGAGACAAGATAATGACCAAGACAAATGCTAACGAGAAACCAAACAGTGCCATCTCAGGAATAGGGCGTAAGAATGGATAATCAAGAAAATGCAGCCCATTCAACAACAAGATAAAGGCAAACAAACGAGAGAGCTGAGGGGCGGCATTGTCTTTTAACACACGCCACCCCGAATAAAGCATAGGCACCGCCACAGCGATAGCACACGGAATAGCGATAGCCGTAAAACTCATCCCCATATAGGAGATAATCACACTACAACAAATAGCCACACAAAAAAGGCCGTGATAATAGTTGTAAGGCACTTTCAGTTCAGAGGTTGATTCGAGCACTCGAACCAATAGCAATGCACACAAATAATAAGTGGAAAATGCGAGCACTGAGCCAAGCTCATGTTGCGCAACCATTCCTTGCATAACAAAGTTCAGCAGCGCGCAAACCCACAGTAAAATACCGTATTTATAGAGTGTTTCTTTAAAGAAATACCACAGCAGCGCCATAAGCATGACATTCACCAGCATCACGCCTGAATATACGACTAGCAGTGGTTGTAGTAACTCCATGTACGCTTATTCTCCAAGCTCTGTCTTGTGAATCGCTTAATCTGCCCACTGAAATAGTTAGCCATTCACAACCATCTTTAATCATTAAAGATAGCACCCCCTAGAATATCCACTCCCTCTCTTCTGGAGCAACGGATCATCAGGAGGATTAGCTGTATCGAACCATATCTGATGCCCTACCCAAGGTTTAATACATATCGACCATACTACTCAAGTACTCAAGCAAAGCACAAACGCGAATCTGCGAATAAGAAATACAACCCCGGCTATCAAAAACAACCAAGGTGGAGGCTGCTAAGCGCCAACGATAGAAACACTGACCTTGCGTTCTCGAGGGCCATCCAGCTCTACAGCCATTAACGACTGATAGGTGCCCAGCACAGGTTCACCACCAACAATTGCCAGAGCCTCGCTGTTGCCAAACATCATGGCAATCAGATGAGAATGAGCATTTTCAGGTTCGTCCGGCGGCACATCTCGCAGATGAAGATCATCATGCAAGTAACCCTGATCAGGCGGCACCAGTTTCGAGAAGTAGTTATCGATATCGATCAGAAGACGCTCTTCGGCCTCGTTAACGGTTAGCGCCAATGTGGTGTGCATGCTACTCACAACCACTTGACCGTTAGAGATTCCGCTTTCAGCAATTATCTCTTTTAGCTGAGAAGAGATATCCGTAATGTGGATACCCTCTCCTGTCTTTAACGAAATAAATTGGTGAACGGTTTTCATTGTTTACTATGCCATTAAGCTACCTAGCTTGCGCTGATACTCATTGGCTAGCTCAGGTGATGTCGCATTAAACATGCGGATAATGCTAATCATCATCTCTTTGGCGGCACCCTCTTTGAAACCGACATCCGCTTCAAGAATTGCCACCAGTTGATCCAACGCTAACCTCGGCTCGTGCTGCGCCATCAGACACATGGATAGCTCAAAACGCGCATCAAGATCTTCAGGCACGGCACTCACCTTTTTCTGCAATATCTCCAAGCCTTCAGTCTTGGCAGCGGCCTTGGCGAAGATAAGTTGGTCGTTCAGTGATTTTCCAATATCGGAGTTACGATCACGCTCTGGCAATCGATTAAACAGGCCTTCTGCATTTTCCAATTGTTGGACATCGATAAAGATCTGCACCATGTCCATAGCAACACGTGTATTGGATGGATCTTTTTGAATCGCTTGCGTTAGCAACATCACGGCACCCGCTGTATCACCGGCAATATGTTTTTGTCGCGCCTCTTCACGCAAACGATCTGATTCGTGGGCAATACCGAAGTCACCTAATAGCGCACGGGCTTCTGCCTCATTAACAGCTCCCATTTCGACACGCGCAGCTTCGCCACCTTTAAATACAATCAAGGTAGGCACATTCTCGATCTGGTACTGTTTGCGCAACTCTGGCTGCTCATCGATATCCACTTTGGCAAATATAAATTCACTTGCGAATTCATTAGCCAAACTGCTAAAGATGTTTTCTACAGCCATACAGTGCTCAGACCATACGCCAAGAAATGCAACAACGACGGGGATTTTGTGAGAATTTTCGATAACCGCGGAAGGAAAACTCTTTTCGGTTATTTCGAATATATAAACTTCTTTGCTCATAATAACTGCCCTGCCACTATGTAATTAGAGAGGACCTTTCGACGTTGGAAGGCCCTCTAACAAACCTTACGTGACAGCTAATAAAAACTCAAACGTACAAGCGCATCACTTAAAGTGACTTAACCTTATCCAGCACGGCTTGGGCGTGGCCATCAGCGGTAACGCCATATTCAACATCAACCAGATCACCAGCTTTATTGATGATAAATGTAGAGCGCACAATACCCATTTTCTTAATGCCGTTCTTCTCTTTCTCCTGCCATACGCCGTAGGCTTCGCATAGCTCGCCCTGCTCGTCGGAGATCAGCTCTACCTTAAGAGCGTACTTGTCGATAAACGCCTGATGGCTATCGCAGGAATCTTTGCTCACACCAATCACAACTGTATCTGCCGCAGCAAAATCGTTGATCAGCGCAGTAAATTGATTTGCTTCCAGCGTGCAACCAGAGGTGTCATCTTTGGGGTAAAAGTAGAGTACAACGTTCTTTTGGCCAGCAAAATCTGCCAAAGAAACCGTTTGGTTTGCCTGATTAGGCAATGAAAAGGCCGGCGCCTTGTTTTGGGGTTGCAGCATAATTCCTTACTCCTATCATCAACTTTTGAGAGATATTCTCTTAATCAAGCTGACTTTACAAGCGAATAGGCGTTGAAATTGGTGCAGAGTAGAAAAATGCTAATCTAATTCTAATGTTTAGGCAGCGATGCAATCATCTCATAAAGCTTTTCGCGATCGACGGGTTTTTCAAGTAAACCATAAACCCCGACCTCTTCCAGCAGTTTCGGACTCAGTGTGTGGCTAAACCCGGTGCAGATAATCACTGGCAACTCTTTGCGTTTTGTTTGAATATGCCGTACCAGATTTATGCCCGTCACTTCCGGCATGGTTTGATCTGTGATCACAAGATCAAATCGTTCGGGCGCGTCATCAAATGCCTTAAGGGCACGTTGACTATCACAAAAAACAACAGTGTCGATGCCTGCTTTATTTAAAATTTTGCCCATCAATTGAGCAACAGGGAACTCATCATCCACCACCATTGCCGTTTTTATATAACTAGGCGCATGGAATGTTTTCTTATGTCCCGCAGTGGGTATCTCATTCACCTTGCTCGCATTAAGCACAGGAAACAGCAGTTTAAATTGCGTCCCCTGACCTGGCGTGCTCTCTACCAATATATGCCCGCCGTGTTGATGCATAATACCGTGCACCATGGCCAATCCCATGCCGGTTCCTTCGCCAGAGGGTTTGGTGGAGAAGAATGGCTCAAAAATATTATTTAGCGAGGCAGGGTCCATCCCCGTTCCACTATCGGAGATTTCTAACACTATATATTCGCTAGCAAAGCTCTTTAAGCATGAAACGCACACGCCTTCAACAACCGAAGCGTCGCTCAATACGATAGATATCGTACCCTTTTCACCAATGGCATCACGCGCGTTCACACAGATATTCATAATCACCTGCATCAACATCGACTTGTCACCCCGAATATGAGGTAATCCGCTGTCCAACACATGATCACAGACAATACTTGAGGGTACGCTGGGTCGCACTATTTTAATGGTGTCTTCAACCACCTCCCGCAACGATATCTCACTAAACTCACCAGACTCGCCGCGACTAAAGGCAAGCATTTGATTGATAAGGTCACGGCCACGTTCGCCGGCAATACGTACCTGACGCAGGCTGTCCATCACATCTTCGTTATCAATCTCTTCTGACATCGCCAATTCAGTGTAACCAACCACACTTGCCAGAATATTATTAAAGTCATGCGCGATTCCCCCGGTTAACAGTCCGAGGGTTTCCATCTTTTGTGCTTGCTGCAATTGTCGCTGTAAGGTTTTACTCTCTCTTTCAGAGCGCTTCTTCTGGGTTATGTCATCAAAGATGGCGACCACCTCATTGGTCGGTAGTACGTATACATCAACTTCTACCCAGATCTCTAATTCTGAACCATCGTATTGCACAAGCGAACCGTGTTTACGGCCGCCGCTTCTCCACACCTCATCCAGTAGTCCATCCAACACCTCAATACTGGACGAAGATAGCGTACTGAAAACAGCCGCCTCTTGAGCGACATCTAAACCCAGCAGCCATCCTCCGAGAGGGTTGTAATCAACACACTCAAAACCTGAGTTTTCGTCTACCTTTTTATATACAGCAACGCCGTTACTCATGTTGTTCAACAAATCATGGTAACGGACCTGGCTGGCTTGCAAGTCTGCCGTGCGTGTACTGACTTCCTCTTCCAGCCCTGCTTTCTGGTTGGTAAGACGGGCGTTCGCTTCGTTTAATTCGTTTGAATTAATCTCATTGACGTGTTCAAGAAAAGAACGCTCTTTCGCATTCTCTTCATATGTCTCAGAGACAATAGCAATCAAACGTTTTACTTCATCAGGTAATTGATCAACATCGAATTCTTTGCCATAGATTTGCTGTAACTGGCGCTTCAGGAGTCGATGCATATTAACCTTCGTAAATCGCTGTTAGCGTCATGGTTTGGTTGTGTAACTCACAGGAGAGAACCTCCTTGGAATGGGGGGCAATTTCACCATAAGAATAGAAACCTGAAAGCAGTACATGCTCACCGAGTATATCCCCAATCACTTCCAACTCTTCCTCAACTTCTTGCCCCATCACTATCTTTCTACCAACACAACTGATCAATAAAGCAACGGCAGGGTGAGTATTTGCCTGCACAATATCTTTAGCTGCTTTCGCAGCCCCCTCAATCAACGTATCAATATTTGGCTTCATTAATCGCGCCATATAACCGGTAGGCACATCACCAGCATAGGTAATTGATTTACTCACTTCATCAACAGCTAGCAGAGTGCGAATAATCTCATAACTATCACTGTCTTTCTTAATACTGAGCGGAAAGCGCAAACCACTATTGGGTAAATCAGATGCGTATTCACCAAGATACTTTTTATACAAATCAAGCGCTGGCTGCTGGTCTATCTCATAAACGATATTTCCTTGAGACTTTGTAATGGTTCTCTGTGCACCAAACGCCGTCCAGCCGGCATAACATCCAGAACTGATTGTGAGAGAATCACCGTAAAATGCAACGGCTACAATGCGCCCTTGTTTAGGTTCATCATCTGCGATTATGTAAGTTTCTTGAAATCTCGCACCATCCCCTGCCAGCCCACCTGTGACAGGCACCCCGGAAATACCTTGTAACCCATCAGCCAGTTCCGAACCATTTACAAGTAATCCATCAGAAAGCACAATCACATGCTTTAGTTTTTCACCCTGCAAACCGGAAATGAGAGCCTCAGAGGCTTTCTCTACGTCCTCGCCTGCTTCGACATCAACAGCGGCTACCTTCACCTCTGATTTATCGAAAGAGATCGCAGTTGCAACAATAGCAGCAGAGCTCAAAGCAACACCACTTATGTTCCCGGAAGAACTGCACCCTACAATATGAGCCCTAGGGTAACGCTCTTTTATTTCGTGAAAGTGAGAGGCATCTTTGAAGACATCGGTGTCACCAAACACAAAGACGAGACCGACGCTATCGCCGCTCTCTATTCGGCCACTTTTTCTTTGCCAGGAATCATCTGAATACTCTAAGGATTCAACACGCATGCCAATACCTAAGCGATAAATTCGCTAACACCTACGACGAAATTTATTCCCCAAAACCCATATAAAAATACTCAATATAGGCATGCCTTACACACTTAAATAACTCTATTCATTAGGTCGGCGTAACCAACCCCTTACTTAAGGAATAGATTAAATATGCATCAAAACAGACAGATATAGGACATCATTAATTTTTCTGATGGGATATTGAATCTCATAAAGCACTAAAGCTTATCGAAACGCTCCATCAGTTCATCCCATCCCACACAGTCAAAACCCTTGGCAGCAGGTTTAGCACACCATTGATTCTGGACTATGTTTTGCCGGGGCAATGCTGCCCCCGAAGCAACATCTAATAAGGAAGCCTCACTATCATCAATAAACAACACTTTTTCTGGTGGTACGCCGCAGGTTTTGCAAATTTCATTAAGATGATTTGCTTTATCATGCATATCACCATGAGGACGTCGCACATAACGCTCATCCGGCATAAGTGCCACTGCTTTCAAGCCTTCAATTGAAAAACTATTATTCGTAACAAAGAACAGTTCGCCAGCATCCATTCGCTCTTTAATCCAGCCATAGTCCACCACATCAAAACAACGGATGAGCTGTTTTAAATCACCCTCTTTATGCAAACGATCTCTAACCACTTTTAAACGTGCCATAGTTTTGGCTTTTAGCGCCGGATCGGCCTCGGATACGCGCTGGATTAACTCCTGATCAATACCCGCAGGATCAAACCCAGCCAAGGCAAACAAATTTATAGCAACACGGTAATAACCTTTATGCGATTTTTTGCCTAGCTCGGTTCTAATCTTACGGAAGGAATCAGGCACATCATCAGGGCTTGTAGTGAAGGGTTGTGCCGGAAGGCCAAGCTCTGTTAACCAGGCGTTATATTCATTCCATGAAGTAAGTAGGATTTCCTCTTCCGAGTTAATCAATACACCATCGACATCAAAACAGATTATCTTTTTCATAAACCTTTTCGTTCCTGGCTATACAGCACTTTCCCCATTTTAATGGCCGTGAAGGTACAATATGGCCTTTTATTCCCCAGCAAATAGATTTAAGCATGAAGTACAAAGCCCTCAGTTTAGCAACAATTCTTTGCACATTACCGATTTCAGCCAACGCCATTGTTAACGTAGAAAACATGCGAGTAGGCCCAGACCAACCCGGCATAAGTGGCAACATAGATGCCAGCATCAGTGGCAAACGCGGTAATACCGATAAAAATGAATACGGCGTCGATGGCCGCATTCAACATGTGCAGGAGAAGACAACCGACTTTATTGTCGTCTCTTACGATTACGGCGAAGCGAATGACGTTGAAAACACCAATAAATCATTTATCCATGGCCGACACGTTGAAAGAATGAAACCCAAGCAGGCATGGGAAGCCTTTGCCCAAGCAGAGAAGAACAAGTTTGCACGGCTCTCATTCCGCGGTCTTGTGGGAGGTGGTCTACGTTTTACTGTGGCAGAAGAGGCTAATCGGATTGGCCTTTACGTGGGTGCAGGAGCATTTTTCTCACGCGAGACTCTGGAGGCCCGTGCAGGACTCACAGACCACGGCAGCGAAAACTTCAGCCGCGCTAATTTTTATGTTTCGTATAAACATAAAATCAATTCTCAGGTTTCCGTTATTAGCACCACTTACTACCAACCACGGTTAGGTGATGCCCGTGATACTCGCGCACTTGAGCAAGCAGCACTGGCGGTGAAAATGTCAGATCGGTTGAGCCTTAAAGTTGCGCTGGATATTTCTCATGACAGCCGCCCACCTCAAGCGGTCGAGAAAACAGACACTTCTTTCTCAACAGGCATTAGCTATCAGTTTTAGAGATCAAACTCATAATAAAAAAGGCCGCAGATAATTGCGGCCTTTTGTTTTTACCTGCAAACCCAGCGATTTAGACTTTAAACTCTTTCACCATGTCTTTGAGGCTTTCCGCCAGCTGGGCAATCTCTTCACCTGCCTGGGCCGTCTGCTCAGCGCCAGCCAACACCTCACCACTGACATCGTTGATAGAAACAACCGTTTGATTCAACTCTTCAGAAACAGCGCTTTGTTGTTCAACTGCACTGGCAATTTGCATGGTCATATCACGAATCGTCGTGATCGAGCTTACGATTTCACTCAATGAAGCACCGGCGTCACCGGCATGAGTCACACTACGCTCAGCCTGATTGCGCCCTTCAGCCATAACATTGACCGCATCACGTGCACGACCTTGCAAACACTCGATCGTCGATTGAATCTCTTGAGTAGACTCTTGTGTGCGTTGTGCCAAAGTTCTCACCTCATCTGCCACCACAGCAAAACCGCGCCCTTGCTCACCAGCACGTGCCGCCTCGATAGCTGCATTCAATGCCAGCAGATTGGTTTGCTCGGCAATATCGCGAATCACCTCAAGCACCTTACCAATATTTTCGCTGTCTCCAGCCAGTAACTGAATCACTTCAGAGGTTTTATCCACCTCGCCAGCCATGGCGTTAATGTTCTCAATGGTGCCATTAACAACCTGCTTACCATGTTCAGCCTCTTTGTCTGCTGATGAAACCGCATCTGCTGCCATTGCTGCATTGCTAGCGACTTCGTGCAGCGATGCACTCATTTCATTAATCGCCGTTGCCATCTGTTCCGTGGTTGATTTCTGATTCTCGACACTTTGATGAGATTGAGCTGTTACAACAGACAACTCTTCAGCAGCAGATGCCAATTGAGTAGAGGCAGAAGCCAGCTGGCTCAACATATCCTGAAAGGTAGTGGCCATAAAATTGAAGTGCGTACCCATCTCACCCAGTTCATCTTTACCCTCTTGCAAACGCAGGCTCAGATCTTTGTGCTCAGCCATATCGCGAATGGTTTTGTTAGTACTCTCCAACGATTTGCGAATCCCCAATGTAATCCACATACCCAATGACACACCAATGACCAAACTGGCAAATGCGATCACCAGCATACCGACCATTGCTGAGTGCTCTTCCTCTTCTGCCGTCAGAATTGAGCTTTCAGTAAACTTTTCCATCTCATGCATCAAGCCAACCAATTCATCATGCACTTGGCTCGCTTCATGCTCAATGGTTTCAACCATCGCTTCGGCTTCTGTGATGCGGCCCGCGTTCACTAACTCAAACAACTGGGCTGCATGCTTGTGGTAATCAGTGTAATGCTCTTCGATTGCTTTCAACGTATCATCAACATGCGTAAACTCAGCGCGCGCCTCATCAGTATGAGCCGCCTCTAACCCGGCAAGCGCGATTTGCTCACCTTTATGCAGCTCTTCTTCGATGCTGCTATGCATGGTTTCAAATGTCTGCTCAACTGCTTGCAGCGCTTCGTGCCCACCGTGAGAGTTCAAACCAGCCATGCGCAGAACACGCTCCATCGCAACTTCTTGCTCAAGTTGATGATTGGTAACTTCTACCAGCACATTAGAGAGGGGAATGTCTTCATGGGCAATCTCAGCAATTTCATTGCCGATCAGATTCATCTTGTTTAAACCGTACCAAACAACTGCAACCATCAGCACTACATTGACAGCTACAAGCAGATTCATCTTTACACTGATTTTCACGGGGCAACGTCTCCGACTGCAGCGACAACCTTGATCCCTCTTAGGCTAATCACTCGAGTTTCGCTTACAACTTATTCCCTGAAAAGTTGAGATATGACTTGCGTCTCAGTGTCTATCGTCCCTCGCGGAAAAAAACTTGATAATCAACGATATATCTCGCCAAAAACGCCAGGTCTTTTATTAAAAATCTCTAATTTACAAACAGTTAACATTCTTTTAACATTCAAAAAACAGCGATTTAATCGCTTTGTAAATTAATAAAAACCGCGCAAAAGATTAGATAAGCATTAACTAAAAATTAAAATCACTTCATTCTGTCTCCGGGCACAAAAAAGCCGGAGATTTTTTCACCATCTCCGGCCTTTTTATGCACTAAAAGTGTGGATATCGTTTATGCCGTTTTGAAGGTAAATCCATCTCCAGACACATCCACCAAGATCATCTGCCCAGCTTGAAATTTACCCGCCAAAATCTCTTGAGCCAGTGGATTTTCAAGCAGATGTTGGATTGCACGCTTCAAAGGACGGGCGCCATACACAGGATCAAAGCCTGCTTCACCCAGTTTATCCAGCGCAGCATCGCTAAGCTGAATGCCAATATCACGATCCGCCAGGCGCTGACGCAGGTAGTCGATCTGGATATCTGCTATACGGCGAATCTGACTTTGTTGTAGAGGATGAAACACAACCACATCATCGATACGATTCACAAACTCAGGGCGAAAATGTTGACTGACAATATCCATCACCTTGGTTTTCATCTCATCGTAATGCTCTTCACCTGCCAGCTCCTGCACTACATGCGAACCCAGGTTAGAGGTCATGACGATAACGGTATTACGAAAATCCACTGTGCGACCATGGCCATCGGTCAAGCGACCATCATCCAGCACTTGTAGCAAAACGTTGAAGACATCAGGATGCGCTTTCTCCACCTCATCCAACAAAATAACTGAATACGGTTTGCGACGTACTGCCTCGGTGAGGTAGCCACCCTCTTCGTACCCCACATAACCAGGAGGCGCACCGATCAAACGGGCAACAGAGTGCTTTTCCATAAACTCTGACATATCGATGCGCACCATTGCCTCTTCAGTATCAAACAGGAAATTGGCCAGCGCTTTTGTCAGTTCTGTTTTACCCACACCGGTTGGTCCTAAGAACAGGAACGAGCCATTAGGACGATTAGGGTCCGACAATCCGGCACGTGAGCGACGGATGGCATTAGAAACAGCTTTAACCGCTTCACTCTGCCCCACTACACGCTCTTGCAGCGCGTCTTCCATACGCAGCAATTTATCGCGCTCGCCTTCGAGCATTTTAGAAACCGGAATGCCAGTCCACTTGGAGACTACTTCAGCGATCTCCTCATCGTTTACGTTATTACGCAGCAATGTTGTTTTATGCAGCTCGGCATCCGCTGCCATCTGCAATGATTTTTCCAGGTCTGGAATACGGCCGTATTGCAGCTCAGACATACGCGCTAAATCACCGGCACGCTTGGCGGCCTCAAGATCATTTTGCGCACGCTCCAGTTCCTCTTTGATGTGCTTGGTACCTTGCAGTGCCGCCTTTTCAGATTTCCACACCTCTTCAAAGTCTGAATATTCGCGCTCCAGCTTGCTGATCTCAGACTCCAACGCATCCAGACGTTTGCGCGAAGCTTCATCGGTCTCTTTGTTCAGTGCTTCACGTTCAATCTTCAATTGGATAAGACGACGATCCAGCTTATCCATCTCTTCTGGCATGGAGTCGATCTCCATACGCAGGCGGCTGCCCGCTTCATCGATCAAATCAATCGCCTTATCCGGCAATTGGCGATCGGTAATATAGCGATGCGAAAGCGTCGCTGCGGCAACGATGGCTGGGTCGGTGATATCAACACCGTGATGCACCTCATAACGTGGTTTCAAACCACGCAGGATCGCAATGGTGTCTTCTACCGAAGGCTCATCCACCAATACCTTTTGGAAACGACGCTCTAGTGCGGCATCTTTCTCTACGTATTCACGATATTCATTGAGCGTTGTCGCGCCGATACAGTGCAGTTCGCCACGCGCCAGCGCCGGTTTGAGCATATTGCCGGCATCCATCGCCCCTTCTGCCTTACCGGCACCGACCATGGTGTGCAGCTCGTCGATAAATAGCACAATTTGCCCTTCCTGCTTGGCCAGGTCATTCAACACTGCTTTCAAGCGCTCTTCAAACTCACCGCGGAACTTGGCGCCAGCAATCAGAGCGCCCAAATCTAGCGACAACACACGTTTGTTTTTCAGGCCTTCAGGCACTTCACCATTGATAATGCGCTGCGCCAAACCTTCTACGATGGCGGTTTTACCCACGCCAGGCTCACCGATCAGTACAGGGTTGTTTTTGGTACGACGCTGTAAAACCTGGATCGTACGGCGGATCTCATCATCACGACCAATAACAGGATCAAGTTTGCCCTGCTCGGCACGCTGAGTGAGATCTATAGTGTATTTTTCCAACGCCTGACGTTGGTCTTCCGCGTTCGGGTCATCAACCTTCTGGCCACCGCGAATCGACTCAATGGCCTTTTCAACAGAAGCCTCTGACGCACCCGCTTTGCGCAGAATATCGCCGATGCCGGATTTTTCCTGCACACAGGCCAATACATACAACTCACTGGAGATATATTCGTCTTTACGCTGCTGCGCCAGTTTGTCAGTGACATTCAACACGCGCGCCAGATCATTGCCAACGCGCACATCGCCAGAGGTACCTTCCACCTGAGGCAAGTGATCCAGTGCATCCCCCAGGCTGGAACGCAAACTGTGCACGTTCACATCAGCTTGTGTCAGCAGATGACGCGCCGAGCCCCCCTCCTGATCCAGCAGGGCCAGCATGACATGCAGCGGCTCAATAAACTGGTGGTCGCGCCCAACCGCCAGGCTCTGGGCATCTGCCAGAGCGGTTTGAAATTTACTTGTTAATTTATCCATGCGCATTGGTCTACCCTCGCATCAAACTCATTGTTAAAAACATACATGAGGTTTCTCTCGCAAGTATTCAACCCCCCCTTTCGTAAAGAGCAGAGGGTTTGACCAGAGGCGGTGAGATATTAGAATAGCGCCTTCACGGAGAGGTCGTTGTATGAAACAAGGAATTCGGTTGATCACCGCTGCACTCTATTTGCTTGCGTGCACCGCCGTTATCGCCAACCCTACATCAAGCGCTAACCAAGCAGTTGAGCAATTCATGCAGTTTGGTGGCATGCAGCAGCAATTTACCCAATTGCCAAACATCGTCGAACAGCAATTGCATAACA
>JBNKYV010000193.1:0-10026 GCA_050301075.1 Gammaproteobacteria bacterium | reverse complement strand
GCCTGTAGAGGTGAAGAAAGAGCGCTTGGCGCGCCTGCAGGAAAAACTGAACCAGAACACCCTGGAATACAGCAAAGCCATGATCGGCACCGTGCAAAAAGTGCTGGTTGAGCGCACGTCTACCAAGGACAGCAACGAGGTTGCCGGGCGCACGGAAAACAACAGGGTTGTAAATTTCGCCGGTTCGGCCGATATTATAGGTATGTTCGTTAATGTGAGGGTGACAGAAGCTCTGCCTAATTCGTTACGTGGTGAACTTGTTAACGACAATCCTACCTCCTCTTCCGCCGGTGTGGCTGGCTGCGCCTAGTGCCGCTAGTTTTTCATGTCTTTATGTGATTCAATTCTATTTACCTTGTAAGCGTCGTATATCGTTTTGAACGGACAGAATACATCTTCGGATTTTATACTCGAACCTGCCGATAATCAGCGCCTGGCCATGTTGTCAGGTCAGTTTGATGAGCACTTGCGTCTGGTAGAGCATCGTCTTGGTGTTGAGATTAACAATCGTGGCAATATCTTTCGCATCATTGGTGATGAGCGCGAGCCGGTAAATGTTGCGACTCAAGTAATTCAAAAACTCTATGCGCTGTCAGAGTTTGAGCCTGTTACGCCGCAAAGTGTGCATCTCATGCTGCAACAGCAAGTGGGTGATGATGTCAGTGGTGCTGATCCTCGTCCTATCGCAGACGACACGGTCATCGAAACAGCGGTTATTAAAACGCGCAACGCGACTATCAAAGGCCGTGGTGCCAACCAAGTGCGTTATCTGCACAGCGTGCGTAACCACGACATCAGTTTTGGTGTTGGCCCTGCGGGTACGGGTAAAACATATTTAGCCGTTGCCTGTGCGGTAGAGGCGTTGGAAAAAGATTTAGTGCAACGCATTATTCTCACGCGTCCCGCGGTAGAAGCGGGTGAGCGTCTTGGTTTTCTGCCGGGGGATCTGGTGCAAAAGATCGACCCCTATCTGCGCCCCTTATACGATGCGTTATATGAAATGCTGGGTTTCGAGCGCGTGGCCAAACTCATGGAACGTCAAATCATCGAAATTGCCCCCTTGGCCTATATGCGTGGTCGTACATTGAATGATGCGTTTGTCATTCTTGATGAAGCGCAAAATACAACGCGTGAACAGATGAAGATGTTTCTCACGCGTATCGGTTTTAATTCGCGTGCGATTGTTACCGGTGACGTTACTCAGGTAGATTTGCCGAACGGTCGTGACTCCGGTCTGCGCCATGTCATCAATGTTTTGCATGGTGTTGATGGCATCGGTTTTACCTTCTTTAAAGCGAAAGATGTTGTGCGTCATCCTCTGGTGCAACGTATTGTTAAAGCGTATGAGCATCACGAACACGTGGCATCTGAAGCGCAAAAGCCTGATAAGCAAACTCAAAAAGTGAAGAGCCATAAATGAATGCTCACATAGCACTTGATGTGCAGTACGCCGTCAGTGACGACGACTGCGAACCTCCCAGTCCGGAGTTAATCCGAACGTGGGTCGAAGAAGCGCTTCAGCTTAGAAAAGACCCTTCTGAAATGACCGTGCGTATTGTGGATGTTGAAGAGATTCAACAGCTCAATCGCGATTATCGTCATAAAGACAAACCAACGAATGTTCTGTCATTCCCCTTTGAAGTACCGGAAGGCATAGATGATCTGCCCCTGCTGGGTGATGTGGTGATCTGCGCGCAAGTGGTGCGTGAAGAGGCGGAACAGCAAAACAAAGTTGTTATGGATCACTGGGCACATATGGTGGTGCATGGCGCGCTGCATCTGTTGGGATTCGATCATATTGAAGATGATGAAGCCGAAGAGATGGAAGGTTTGGAAATCGAAATTTTGGCGCGTTTGGGTATTAACAACCCATACGCGGAAGCATGTTAACAACTGTATTAATCGTAAACAGAACTGCCACAGGAAAATGGTGAAATGAGCGAAGATCGATCTATGAACGGTTCGGCATCCCGCTCCTGGTTTGAGCGTATCAGCCAGGTGTTGTCGGGTGGTGAACCGAAAGATAAAGCAGATCTTTTGGAATTGCTGCGTGATGCGCAGCAACGTGAATTGCTGGATGTTGATGCCCTAGTCATGATCGAGGGGGTATTGCAGGTTGCCGAAATGCAAGCGCGGGACATTATGATTCCTCGTTCGCAAATGGTTGCTGTGCAGCAAGATGCAACCTTGAGTGAAATTTTGCCGGTTATTACCGAGTCAGGTCACTCACGTTTTCCTGTTGTGGGTGATAACCGCGATGAAGTGATCGGTTTGATCCTGGCCAAAGATCTGTTGCCTTATCTGGTAGAGGATCGTGGTGAAGAGTTTCACGTGCGTGCGGTATTGCGCCCTGCGGTATTTGTGCCAGAGAGCAAACGTTTAAATGTATTGTTGAAAGGCTTTCGTGCTAATCGCAATCATATGGCTATCGTGCTGGATGAGTTTGGCGGTGCGGCTGGCTTAGTCACGATTGAAGACGTTATTGAACAGATCGTTGGCGAGATTGAAGATGAACATGACTTTGAAGAAGATATCTTCATCAAGAAGCAGTCAGATGATTGTTACATCATTAAGGCATTAACGCCGATTGAAGAATTCAATGAATACTTTGGTAGTAAGTTTAGTGATGAGGAGTTCGACACCATTGGTGGTTTGGTAATGCAGGCGTTTAGCCGCATGCCGGATCGTGGTGAAGAGACTCAAATCGGCCAGTACCATGTGAAAGTATTGAGCGCTGATAGCCGTCGTATCCACTTGTTAGAAGTGAGCTTGGAGGCAGAAAATCAGTCAGAGGTACTGGTTGCCACTCAAGATCAAGGTTGTTAAGCACTGCTTAACAATCTTGCCTAAGATGTCAGGGATGATATGACCTCAGTCGCATCATTTGCACAGCGCCATAGCCAAGGCTGGCGTGGCGATATAGCAGCCTTGTTAGCGGGCGCATTGGCGCCTTTGGCATTTGCGCCGCTGAATTGGTGGCCACTGGCCATTCTCTCTTGTGCCGTTCTATTTGTTCTCTGGTTGTTTTCTGATGTGCGTCGTGCAACCTGGCGGGGCTTCTATTACGGCGTTGGCTTTTTTGGTGTTGGTGTTAACTGGGTGTTCGTTAGCATCTATTACCACGGCTTTGTGCCTCTGCCCTTGTCGCTAGCGCTCACCGCTGCATTGGTGTTGGTCATGGCTCTATTTCCTGCGTTACTTGGCCGTGTCATAACTAAATTTTTTCCCATGAATTTCGCGTTGCAAACGGCGCGGTTAAAGCTATTGGCGGTAATGCCTGCTTTGTGGGTGTTGTGCGAATGGGTTCGCGGTTGGTTTTTTACCGGCTTTCCTTGGTTAAGTCTTGGCTATAGCCAAACGGATGCCCCTCTGGTGGGGTGGGCGCCGTTGATAGGTGTGTTTGGTCTTTCTTGGTTAATTGCATTAAGTGCTGCTTTGCTGGTGGCTATATTGTTGGATAAGCGCTGGCGCCTGGTCTATCTGGCTGGTTTGGCGTTTGTTTGGTTGTTAGCGGTGCCGATGAAAACGACCTATTGGACCGAGAGCAATAAAGCGCCCATTACAGTGGCCCTGTTGCAGGGCAATGTCCCGCAAGATTTGAAATGGCACCCGGATGTGCGTCGTCCAACGATTGAATTGTATACAGAGCTGACGCGTAGCAATTGGGATGCAGACCTGGTCGTCTGGCCAGAAACAGCTATTCCCGCCTTTGAGCGCGAGGTTGAATTCTTCTTGGATGACCTGGAAATGGAAGCTCAGGCTAATCAAACAGATCTGTTGGTTGGTCTGCTCACGACAGGCGAAGATAGCGTCAGTTACTACAACACTATTTTGAGTCTTGGTAGTTCACGCGAACGCTATCACAAAGATCACCTTGTTCCATTTACCGAATATCTGCCATTGAAATGGTTGCTGGGTAATCTTGTGCGTTTTATGCAGGTGCCCATGTCTGATTTCAGTCGTGGCGGAGCCGATCAGCCGCCGCTTAATGTGGTTGGGCAAAAGGCGGGTATCTCCATATGTTTTGAAGACGCCTTTGGCGAAGAGGTGGTTAACGCCTTACCAGAGTCGACCTTCTTAGTGAATGTGAGTAACGATGCTTGGTTTGATGACTCATGGGCGCCTCCGCAACACCTGCAAATGGCGCGCATGCGTGCACTGGAAACCGAGCG
Organism: Gammaproteobacteria bacterium; assembly: GCA_050301075.1. GTDB lineage: Bacteria > Pseudomonadota > Gammaproteobacteria > Tenderiales > Tenderiaceae > JBNKYV01. Next base: position 5,854 of record JBNKYV010000193.1, on the reverse strand, counting down.
CCCACTATTGCGTGCGACCAATACTGGTATGACGGCGATTATCGGTGCCAAAGGCGAGATTATGGCTCAGGCGCCACAATTCGAAATTGCTGCAATTAAAGAGACCATCCAGCCACGTACCGGCAGTACGCTATACGTGATGACAGGCAATTGGTTGGTGGTGGTGTTGGCGACGTTGCTAGTGGCTGTCGCTTATTGGCAAACGCGCAAATCTAAAGCGACGTGATTTAGGCTGAGGCGTTTTAGCCCCAGCCTTAATAAAGTTAAAAAAACTATGCTTCGCCCATGCCACGGTTATAGCGTGAACCATGACATTTCGGGCAGGGTGGAATGTGGCCAGCCTCATGGAAGTGCAGCACTTCGCCGCAGCTTGCGCACACGAGTGTACCGGGGCCGGTAATCTGGCCTGTGTGGTACTCATTGCTTTCGATCAATTTCTCTTCAAACTCCAGCATATCCAGCTTGGTTCTGTCTGCTACCTTCAGGAACATTTCAAACAGCTGGTTTTCGATCAGCTCAAGGTCGAATCGCAGCCAGGTTTTCAGCTCTTCTGCCTCGTCGCTAGCCAGGTATTCGCCGGCATCGTGCAGGTCGCGACGTAGATATTCACCGATTTTGGATGCCTCTTCGCGGGTTAGCTCCTCCAGCTCAACCGCTTTGTCCTCTGCGGCTTCAATCGCCTTGCGGACGGTAGGTTCTGCTGCATGGGTGATTTCAGCCAAGGTTTCGCTGACGCGCAGCATCATTTGGTTGTAGGCCTCTACCAATTTTGCGCTGGTATCGCGGTCGTCGCTCATGTGTTCTCCCTTCCTTCGTTGGTTTCTTCTCCTAAGTGTTGATCCTGTAGGAAAAAAGTGCAAGTGGCCAGGGTAAAAACAGCGCTAAAAAACGGGTCGGTAGAGTGCAAGGAAACAGCGGCTAAGGTATCCTATACGCCTTTTACACAATCGAATATTTAAGGTCACTGGAAGCAGGAATGGATCAGCAATACAAAGCCGCCGATGTCGAAAAATCAGCCCAGGAATATTGGGAGCAGAATCAGAGCTTTAAGGTCGTTGAAGACGACAGCAAAGAGAAGTATTACTGCCTCTCCATGTTTCCATATCCCAGTGGCCGACTGCACATGGGCCACGTGCGCAACTACACCATCGGTGACGTAATCACCCGCTTCCAGCGTATGCAGGGCAAAAACGTACTGCAACCGATGGGTTGGGATGCCTTCGGCCTGCCTGCCGAGAATGCGGCGATTAAGCACGGTGTAGCGCCTGCCAAATGGACGCGTGAGAATGTTGATTACATGCGTGGCCAGTTGAAACGCCTTGGCTTTGGTTACGACTGGGATCGCGAACTGGCGACCTGTGATCCTGATTACTACCGTTGGGAGCAGTGGTTATTCACCAAGCTGTATGAAAAAGGCCTAGTCTACAAAAAGACAGCGGCTGTGAACTGGTGTCCCAATGACCAAACCGTATTGGCCAACGAGCAGGTGATTGATGGTTGCTGCTGGCGCTGTGATACCACGGTAGAGCGTAAAGAGATTCCGCAATACTTCATGAAGATCACCGACTACGCCGAAGAGTTGTTAGCAGATTTGGACAAACTTACTGGCTGGCCGGATCAGGTCGCGACTATGCAACGTAATTGGATCGGCCGCTCCGAAGGTGTCGAGATCGATTTTGGGGTTGCCGGTCGTGATGAGACGCTGCGTGTATTCACCACGCGCCCAGATACTTTGATGGGTGTGACTTACGTTGCTGTTGCCGCGGAGCATCCATTAGCTCTAGCCGCTGCTGAAGGCAATGCAGAGCTGACTGCGTTTATCGAAGAGTGCAAAAAAATCGGCACTGCCGAAGCGCAGCTTGAGACCATGGAAAAGAAAGGCATGGCCACTGGCATTAATGCTATTCATCCAATCACAGGTGAAGAGGTGCCGGTCTGGATTGCCAACTTCGTATTGATGGGTTACGGCACGGGCGCGGTTATGTCTGTACCCGCGCATGACCAACGTGATTACGAATTCGCGAAAAAATACGGCCTGTCTATCAAGCAAGTTATCGCACCTGCAAACGGTGACGCGATTGATCTGGACAAAGAGGCATTCACCGAAAAAGGTGTATGCGTTAACTCAGGCGGCTTCGACGGCAAAAACTTTGCTGATGCATTAAACGCAATTGCAGATACCTTGGGTGCGCAAGGCAAAGGTGAAAAGAAAGTTACCTATCGTTTGCGCGATTGGGGTGTCTCGCGTCAGCGTTACTGGGGTTCGCCAATTCCAATTATCAACTGCGATAGCTGTGGCGCTGTACCTGTACCAGAAGATCAACTGCCGGTTGTATTGCCAGAAGATGTTGTGTTGGACGGTGTTCATTCACCCATCAAAGCCGATCCTGAATGGCGTAAATGTACCTGTCCTAAATGTGGTGCAGCGGCCGAGCGCGAAACAGATACCTTTGATACCTTCATGGAATCATCCTGGTACTTCGCGCGTTACTGCTCGCCTAAAGATGATACGGCTATGTTGTCTGAAGCCGCCAAGTACTGGTTGCCAGTCGATCAATACATTGGTGGTATCGAGCACGCCATCCTTCACCTGTTATATGCGCGTTTCTTCAACAAGCTGATGCGTGACGCCGGTTTGATTGAAAACGATGAGCCATTCAACAACCTGCTGACACAAGGTATGGTGCTGAAAGATGGTGCCAAGATGTCTAAGTCAAAAGGCAACACTGTTGATCCACAAGAGCTGATTGAACAATACGGTGCGGATACTGCTCGTCTGTTCATGATGTTTGCAGCACCACCTGAGCAATCACTGGAGTGGTCTGACTCCGGCGTAGACGGTGCAGCACGCTTCCTGAAAAAAGTATGGTACTTCGCTAACAACAACGCGGCTGTATTGGGAGCGGATAAATCATTTGATGTGAGTGGTGCAGATGATGCTCAAAAAGCATCACGCCGCGAAGTGCACGAAGTATTGAAACAGGCGCTGATCGATTTTGATAAGCATCAATTCAATACCGTTGTGGCTGCATGTATGAAGATCATGAACGCATTGCCAAATGTTAAAGAAGGTAGTGCACAAGGCGCAGTGATGAACGAAGGTTTCAGCATTGTATTGCGCCTGCTATCACCCATCGCACCACATATCACTCACGTATTGTGGCAAACGCTGGGTTATGGTGATGATGTATTAAACGCCGAGTGGCCAACTGTTGATGAGTCTGCGCTAGTACGTGACTCTATAGAAATGGTTGTGCAGGTAAACGGTAAAGTGCGTGGCAAAGTAGAAGTAGCGGCCAATGCGGAAAAAGATGCTATCGAAGCAGATGCCCAAGCGAACGAAAACGTACAAAAATTTATCGAAGGCAAAGAGGTCGTTAAAGTGATCGTTGTGCCAGGTAAGTTGGTGAATATCGTTGTTAAAGGCTAAGCAAAAAGCCATTGCTTCTATAGACGTTTACCCTGCAGGTGATTGTTTGCAGGGTAAGCTACTGCGCACGATTGCATGGTTCGTGCTGGTGGCTTGTTTGATCTCTTCTATTTCCGCGTGTGGCTGGCGCCTGCGTGGAACATCCACGATGGAGCTATCGTTGCCTCCCGTCGTTCTGCAGTTTCAATCTGCTACGGGAGCATTGCAACGCGATCTGCGTAATGCCCTGGACTCAAGCGGTGTGGATCTTGTTGCTGAATCGCCAGACGCGATCAAGCTGCTCGTGAAAAACGATAAGCAAAGTCGTCGCGTACTGTCTGTAGGCAGTGCCGGTAAGGTGAACGAATATGATCTCAAATACGAGCTCGCTTTTGCGATTTATAATCAAAATGGTGAGCTGTTAGTTGAAGATGTAATCACCCAGCAGCGCGATTACGAATTTGATGAAACACAAGTGCTTGCCAAAGGTGAAGAAGAGCGACAGCTCTATGACTTCATGCGCCGCACAGCAGTTCAGACGTTAATGCGACGTTTGCAAAGTACAGTGGTTAACAATGCAAATTAAACCGGAGCAGCTCAAAGCGCATCTAAGCAAAGGGCTGTTGCCAGTCTACTTTGTTACGGGTGATGAGCCGCTTATCGAACAAGAAGTCAGTGATGCGATCCGCGCAGCAGCAAGACAATCCGGTTGCACAGAACGCGAAGTCCACCACGTGGAAAATGGATTTGATTGGCAGGGGTTTTTACAGTCTGGTGATGCTATGTCGCTGTTCGCTGATCGTAAACTGATTGAGCTGCGTATTCCTAACGGCAAGCCTGGCGATAAAGGCAGTAAAGCACTGCAAGAGTATTGCGAGCGTCCCAGTGAAGATAACGTATTGCTTATTATGGCAGGCAAGTTAGAAGGTAGCGCTAAAAACTCCAAATGGTATAAAGCGTTGGATAATGCCGGGGCTATTATCACCATCTGGCCGATGGATGTGAAACAGCTACCCGGTTGGGTGATGCGCCGCATGCAAGAGAAAGGCTTACAGCCCACGCAAGATGCAGTAGGGCTGTTAGTCGAGCGTGTAGAAGGTAATCTGTTGGCATGTGCGCAAGAGATTGAAAAGCTTGTGTTGTTACATGGGCAAGGACCAATTGATATTGATGCCGTTTTTAACAGTGTTGCCGATAGTTCACGTTTTGATATTTATAAACTCGTTGACTGTGCCCTGGAAGGGAACACCGGGCGTACCGCGCGTATCGTAAATGGCCTTAAAGGCGAAGGTATAGAGCCAGTGTTAGTGCTGTGGGCGCTGACTCGTGAAATCCGCAACATGACCAGTATGGCGCTGGAGGCAAAACAAAGTGGTGTAGATCAAGCGCTAAACAAATTCCGCGTATGGCAAAACCGTAAAGCACTTGTTCGCACAGGGCTAACACGCCACTCGCCACTACAGTGGCAAGCTATGCTTCATCGCGCAGGTGAGCTAGACGGTATGATCAAAAGTGGCCGTGGAGCCAATATCTGGGATGAGCTGTTGCAGCTGAGTTTGTGGTTGGGTGGTACTAAGTTGTTTCCGGGTAAGCGGATCGCTTGATATTCGTTAGGTCAAAATGGTTGGTTTAATTATTGATGAGTTGGCCGATATTTTAGTAATTCAATAACTTGCAGATGGAATTGCTTGTTTGTGTGTTGTCAAGGATGAGGTGTTAAGTTTGACAGTGACATAAGTAGGTAAAGAAGTCATGGGGTCCCCACATCAAATTGTCCCGCCGGGATTTATTCGTTTTGAACCATTTTGGATTAACAAAGTACGTCAGAGATTAAGCTCGCCGTTTCATAGAATTGGTTATGATGTTTATATATGGAAGCCAGCGAGTGATTTTCTAAATATTCTAAGTCCATATCAGCTACTTGCTGTAAGTCAGAAGATATATTCGTTAGCTTCAAATCCGCGTCCTCAAGAGGCGCGCCACAAGAAAAATACTGTTGATAAATGCTACGTGCCTGAAACAAATACAGGGTTTAGCATTGAATATGAAATTATTAACGGTGCGGTTTATGTAAAGTCCATTGTTCCAGACCCTAAAGCTACTGGTGAAAGCAAGGAGTTGCCAGGGATTTATCATGTTAGGAAATCGACGCTAGAGGATGGCTGGAAAGTAAAGCGTTTGCAAGGCTATGATGTAAATACTAAGTACGCAGCTGTGAATGGGCAGTCTAATGTATTGAGTAGAGCTAAAAACTTAATGGCGGAGCATGTTAGTCATGCATACGATAGTAACTTAACGGAGTATACGTTATTCCATAACCCCTCAGATGGTGGTATTTGGGATACATATGAGTCATCGCAAGATAAAAAGGGAAAAACGACAGCAGTGAGCAAAGAGTTTGCTAAGGTGCTGGCTACTATTCAGGCTTCTGGTAACGACGTTGGG
>JBNKYV010000192.1:0-5143 GCA_050301075.1 Gammaproteobacteria bacterium | reverse complement strand
TCCTCCGTCGCTCCTTCACGCAGTCGCCCCCTTTGCGGCTTACTAGACTGCGTATAGTCAAAGACTCCGTTATTTACATATGCCATACAGGCATCAAATGAGATATCCAATTTGGTGGCCTGCTGGGTGTAACACTGGCAGCGGTTGGACGCGGGCGCATAGACACAGTTGGTTTGCGGGAAGGTTCTCGCCTTCATCAATGAATCATAGATAGGCGCTGAACTTGGAACATCTTTAATACGCGGCTGCAAACGCGCTATATACTCATCAAGTGTCAAAGGCTGACCTCTACGACTCTCACTTGGTTTTGTAATCACCTGCTGCTCTTTATTTACTTGAGCTGATACGGGAGCGTTCGTTACAGGGGCTTGGGGAACAGGGTCAGGAGCTGAAAAGCGCTCTACGGTTGTGTAGATAAAATACCCGGCACTACAAGCCGCAATCACCGGGAGCGCAAACAGCTTCCAAGGGATGCGTTTTTTATGAGTGTGTTCTACAGCTGACTTGTAAGTACCGTAATACTTCTTATCCAGCTTGATGGTGTGGTGAAGGCCTTCAGAACGCCGCACCTTTGAATCCACATCATCAATACATTTATTCCAGGTATAGCGGTTACGCTGACCTAACAAGCTCTCTTCCAAATGGAAATGCCTGCCGACAAGGCGACGAACAGCGGCATCGATTAATCGTGGGTGCTGGGTAATTAGAATTATGTCCCAGCCTTCATGCCTAGAGGTATTAAGTGCTTCTACATGTGGCGGCACTGCTTTGGATGATGAGCGCGGAGGAAATACATGCTGGCACTCATCAATAAATATTACTGCTGTCGGCGGCAGCTCATTCCATTTCATCATCTCCTCTTTAGAAAGCTCAGTCCAAGGAAACGTAAGTTCTTTTATGTTGAAGTAAAAAACAGGACGATCCTTAAAGGCATCGTCCTCACAGACAAACTTGATTGCATTAAGTGTCTTACTCGCGCCGGGTGTTCCAGTGAATAAGTACAGCATCTAGGCCACCAATGTATTTTGTTTTCTAACCTGCCATTTCTGGAATACCGAAATACCGATAAGGATTGAGAATGCGGCCATATACGCTGCAAAAACATCATCAACACGGGCAAGAATTAGTATCTGTAACAGGTCCGCAGGAAGGGAGTCGAAGTTACTAAATATAAATGCCTCGATCTCATCAAGCACTGCGCTATACCCGTAGTAAGTGACAACACCCAAGCCGAGTATTTTAAAAACTTTCTCAGTAAACCAAGGCAGAGCAAATAAAATATAGACCTGTATCTTTGACCAGATCGCATATAGAAGCGAAGGAATACCCAATAGTGGTAACGCCATATTATCCCCCTGTAATACCACGCATTAACGTTAAAGAAGCACCAAACAAACCAAACAAATAGACCAAGTCGCCATACTCTATGGCGTAGTTACAAAATGCTTCGTATGAAAATTCTTTAGTGATAAAAGAGAGAGTGACCATTCGGGGCGCTGGGCATTGCCCAGCATAACCACCATCCGCGTTAACAAGCCCCGCAGCCAAATCAGTGACATCAATATCTCCGGCATTAATAGAGGCTAGCGTGCCTTCAGTATCAGTCTCAGGCTGGCCGGTTCCTGTCATGAAATCGTTTAGACCGGAAGAAAACGCATCTTCCAGACTGTTATCTTCTGTGGGGCATCGCGTCAGGTAGGTTTGTTTAAGAATGGCACACTGAACAGCATCGCCAGAACATACCGGGGCGGATGCGCAGTCACCACCACCTGTAACACTGGTTTGATCACCTTCCTTGTAAGGGGTTTCACCATCCTTAGTTTTTGAAACGTCAGTAACTACACCGTTAGCATCGTAAGACGTGGTCGTTGTGGTTGTATTTGTAGTGGTTACACCACCGGTGGGGACACTACCTGTTACTTCACCTGTTGCCTGATTAACGTAATACGTGATTTGTTGACCAGAAACCGTTGTGTAATCTATTTGCTCGTATACCTGCGACGTGCCATCCGGGTTTTCTGTCGTCACCGTGGTGATTGTTTCTGTGGTCGTCATGCCCTCTGTTGACGTAAGCGTGCCAGTACTTCCGTCTGTAACGAGCGAGCCACCTTGGCCTTGGCTAGTAGTGGTTGTTTCCGTTTCGGTTGCAACACAAACACCACTTTGAGAGCACTCTATCAATGGACCGTTGTAAACGGTGTCTTCTGTATAAGGTGATTGATATTGAACATTGACCGAGCCCGTGTCCATCGTTTCTGGGCCAGGGTCTCCCGCCTGAGCAGACGCCCCCGTGAACTCAACTATTCCATAACAAAATTGAGCATCACATGAATGTGAACCTGTCTGCTGTGCAGAACAACCATCAACAGCAACATTATTACCTATTGAAGCGAGTGAATATTTAACAAATACCTGAGTTCCAGTTACCAATGAACAATCAGTAATACAGCTTTGCGTAATCTCATCAAACGACTGACCATTAGGACAAGAAGGAGGCGCTGTGTTTATCCAGCCAGCTTGAACATAATAATTAACGCCGCTATCAGGATCTGTATAGTTCCGTCTCGCTGTTGTGGCATTAACTAACCAGTATGCACCACTGGCAACAGTAGAAGCATTCCAATAAGCGTTATAATAAGAGCCATAAAGGCATGAAGCACCGACATCTTCGTAATACTCTCCGGGTTGACAACCTGTATCGCGAATGGTGTCTTGCATATCGCTATAGGTATTTGTAGTAACCCCTGTAAAAGTTCCTCCTGCAGACGCGTTAAATGAACACACGAGCGCCAATGCTGCAAATATAAAATTCTTTATTATTTTTTGTTTCAGCATCACAGCGCAGCCTTAACAATTATGGCTACTGCAATTAAGAGCAGGAATAGCAGATAAGCGTGGAAATCGAAGAAGAACATAGCAACATCCCTGTGAAAGGATTGAGAGGGGAGCGTGCACTCTCCCCTGCTCTTTTTTAGCGAGCAGTACGACGAACCGCCATAATGCCCATGACCAGAAGTGCAAGAGATACAACGATTGCACCGATGCCGGTTACGTCTGACTCCATTTGCGTCTGACTCAAACCAATGTCAGCAGGCAAAGAAGAAGGTACTGCCGCTTGAGCTTGTGAGCCGATGAACGCACCCGCTGTCAGAACAGCACCGCCAGCATACTTAACTACTTGTTTAAACTTCTTCATGGTTTTATCTCCCAGTTTTCATGGTTTTAAGGGTAAAAACTACTGATATCACTACCAGCATTACTGATACGGTAAGTAGGGACAATTGACCATAATCCTGTTCGGATAGCTGGTGCTGTTGAACCACAATACCGAGCAGTTCTGTTTCGGTAACTGCCACCCACTGAGAACACGTGGCAGTTGAACCGGATATATCTAAGACTCCATCACACCTGAGATACATATCTATTCCTTAGTGAGAAGCCTTGTTGTTTCTTACGCCGCTTTGTTAGGTGTTTTGCTAACTGGACGCAACGCCAGCGCTTCCATGCCCATCTTGCCGCCAGCGCCTGTTTTGAGATTGACTTGAATCTCAAACTCGCCGGGGAGTTGGTCGCGTTTGATGGTGTCGAACAGTGCGAAGGGGCAAGCGACCTTCATGACTTCCAGGCCGATCATGTTGTCGTCGTCTGGGTTGCTGGCTTGGGCTACGAACAGTGAAGCCATTTTGGTTCCGTTGATGTCGAAACGGCGACCGCCTAATACTTGTGCTGTGATTACGTTTTGCATGGTGTTTTCCTCTTATGGTTTCCCGCTGTGTTGTTGGCCCTGTTCCCAGATGCGGGTTAAGACTGGTAGGGCTGTGACCGGTGTATAGCTTTGTTCCGGTTTTAGGTGATCAGTGCAGGCGTGATATAGCTCGCCGTTGTAGCGCCTTAGTCCTATGGCTTGCCGGGTGCATTGCTGGCTTGTGTCGTGGTCTACGGCTTGGCACTGGTATATAGGGCTGTGTTGGCTTAGTTGCATAGCTGCGCCTCCTGTGGCTTCGCTTGGCACTCCGCGCCTTCCAGGCGCTGCGCGCTGCGCTTGCCTTGGTTCGGCAGGACGCGATTAGGCGCAGCGGTTTCGGTTGAGGTGCTGGGGCTGTTTTGGCTTTGGCTGTACTCGGCTGGTGCGGTGGTTTGGTTGGCCAGCTTCGCGCTGCTACGCTCACATGTGCAGCCGTTTTTACTAACGGCCGCGCTAATTAGCATTTGTCCTAGCATTGAGCTGGTTGCTTTTTGTTGCTCTCGGCGGAGCATACGGGGCAGCGTGTTTATCATTAGGATTACGCCAAGGACGAAGCCGCAGAGGACAAATATTGCGATGTCGATTAGTGGAGACATACACCCTCCCAGCCTTGCGGATAGTGGGCGTAGTGGCTACGGCCCCATACGGCGTATTGGTGCGCGTGGTCGTTGTCGACAATGCGTTTTTTGCCTGTGACCAGGCTTTTGAGTAGTTGGCCGGTTCTGCTTTTCATGAGCAGTTGATAGGGCTCTACTACGTTGCCGCAGATTGTTACGCTTTCGAATGCTTCGGGGTTGTCGCGCATTTCATCCAGCGTATCTCCATCGACCCACTGGGGTAGGTCGATGATGTCTTGTAAAAAAGCGTCCTGCTGCTGAAAGTTTGGGGAGGGGGCAGCAGTTCCAGTATGGGGGAACTGGGCAGGACGCAAACCGTTACGCTTGCCTGTGGTCATACAGGCGCGTTTGAATCTTAAGGTAAAGTGTTTGAACGCTTCGCCTTTAAATTTCCAGAGGATGTTTAATACACCGCGTGTGTTGCTGATGAAGCGGCCTTTGGCTCCATTCCACTCTATCCATTGACCACGGTTTAGTTTGAGCGTGTTGGCTTGCAGGGCAGCGCGGATATCAGCGTTTAGGGTAATGGTTGGCAGGAACATTATTGCTCTGCCTCCATGCATTCCTGAGTGAGAACAGCGATGTTGATCAGGCGATGGCGACCGATTTTAATTGTGGCGATGTGGCCTTTTTCGATCCAGCCTTGTACGACACCTTCAGGTACGCCGGTTAGCTCTGAAAAGCGTTCCTTGGCCATTAGAGGCACATTTGCGGGAATCGTGAATTGTGTTCCTTCCATGCTATTATTCCACTCTGTTCAACTATGCGCCGTTGTTGTTGG
>JBNKYV010000191.1:0-5250 GCA_050301075.1 Gammaproteobacteria bacterium | reverse complement strand
AGGAACATATTACTCATATTGGAATGGCTACTATGATCCATCGAGGTAGCACTGTGACTTGCATTATCATGGCCGTGCGAATGACTCCCCTCGGCAAAAGATGGAGTGGAAACCAATGCACCACTGATGATCATTGCAAGTGATAATTTTTGTGTGGTTTTACTCATGTTAGACTCCTTTGTAACAATATAGACATTAATGGATAACGATGCCGATTAGGCACCCTCTTTGTGTTTAAATTTTTCCTGTGCCTGTAGTACCAAACCATAGATAACAGGTAATACCAGCAAACTTAATAATGTGACTGTAATCATGCCGCCAACCATCGGGGCCGCAATGCGTTGCATCACTTCCGACCCCGTTCCACTCCCCCACATAATAGGTAGCAAACCGGCAATAATTGCGGTAGCCGTCATCGCGATTGGCCGCACACGCTCTGATGTACCTTGCAACACAGCCTGCATAATGTCGCTGGTGCTCAGTTTTGTTTTACTCTCTCGCAGACGCGCAATGGCTTGGTCGATGAATGTCAGTACCAGCACGCCAATCTCCGCCGCGACACCGGCAAGAGCGATAAATCCAACCGCGACTGCAACAGAGAGATTAAAACCCAACAGATAGATCAACCAAAATCCGCCAATCAAACCAAACGGTATCGATAGCATGACCACTAAAGGCGCTGTAATATTGCGGAAATTGAGATACAACAATATAAATATCACCAGCAACGTGGCGGGGATCACAATGCGCAGCCGCTCTGCTGCGCGCTCCATGTATTCAAACTGCCCAGACCATACAAGGGTGTAACCCGCTGGAATATCCACCTGGCTAGCGACAACCTCTTTTGCTTTTTCTACATAACCCCCTATATCAGACGTTTTGATATCGATATAAACCCAGGCGTTTGGACGAGAGTTTTCACTCTTTATCGCAGGCGGGCCACGGCGTAGTTCAAGATCAGCCACTAGCGACAATGGAATTTGCACACCGGTAGGTGTAGGGATTAAAACTCGTTTTAAGCTATCGAGGTTATCGCGCAACTCACGTGGGTAACGCAGATTAACGGGATAGCGTTCTAACCCTTCAATGGTTTGGGTAATGTTCATCCCACCAATAGCGCTTTGAATTACATCCTGCACGTCGCCGGTGGTTAAACCATATCGAGCCGCCTCTTCACGGTGAATATCAAAATCCAGGTAATATCCCCCCGCAGCTTTATCACCGAATGCGGATAAGGTATCAGGTAGTTGTTTTAGTACACGTTCAATATCACCGGCCACATCTTCCAGCACATTTAAGTCTGGACCACTGACCTTGATACCGATTGGTGTTTTGATCCCAGTGGAAAGCATATCGATACGAGTTTTAATGGGCATCGTCCAGGCATTGGCTAACCCCGGAAACTGAATGGCTGCGTCCATTTCATCCATTAACTGTTTTGTGGTTTTGCCAGGATCAGGCCATTGCTCTTTAGGTTTAAGCCTTATCGTTGTCTCCAACATAGAAAGTGGCGCTGGGTCAGTTGCGGTTTCTGCACGCCCTACTTTGCCAAAGACACTTTCAACCTCGGGGAAGCTCTTAAGAATCTTATCCGTTTGTTGCAACAACTCTTTCGCCTTGGTGATAGATACACCGGGATAGGTGGTTGGCATATAGAGAATGTCACCCTCATCCAACGGTGGCATAAACTCGCTACCGAGCTTGCTAAGCGGAAAGAGTGTTGCAAACAATAAAACAGTTGCAGCGCAAACAGTCACCCAACGCCACTGGATGGCAAAACTCAACGACGGTGCGTGAATTTTGTGTAAAAACCGGTTTAACGGATTCTGAGACTCGGCCGGTATTTTGCCGCGAATAAAATAGCCCATCAGCACTGGCACTAAGGTAATAGCCAACAATGCGGCGGCAGCCATGGCATACGTTTTGGTGTATGCCAAAGGCGAAAACAGACGCCCCTCCTGTGCCTGCAATGTAAATACCGGCAAGAATGAAACCGTAATAATTAACAAAGAGAAAAACAGCGCTGGCCCCACCTCTTTTGATGCAAGGGCTATCGCCTGCCAGTGCTCAGAAGATGTCAGCGCAGCCTTCTTCTCACTTGTCATCTGCTCCAAACGTTTATGGGCATTTTCGATCATCACGATGGCACCATCCACCATTGCACCAATGGCAATCGCGATACCACCCAATGACATGATGTTGGCATTAATACCCTGCCACTTCATCACAACAAAGGCGATCAAAATGCCAATTGGCAGTGAGATAATGGCAACCAAAGCAGAACGCGCATGCAGCAAAAACAATATGGTGATGATTGCGACGACAATCGACTCTTCAACCAACTTGTCTTCCAGATTATTAACCGCGCGTTGAATCAGATCTGCACGGTCATACACGGGCACAATCTCAACACCCTCTGGCAACCCCGGTTTTAATGCTTCAAGTTTTTCACGTACACGCTCAATCGTGGTGAGTGCATTTTCACCGTAACGCATCACCACTACGCCGCCCGCAGCTTCACCCTCTCCATCCAGTTCAACCAAACCACGACGTAGTTCTGGCCCCAGGTGTACATTGGCAACATCCTGCAAGCGTATGGGCGTTCCGTTGTTATCCACACCAACAGGAATCACATTCAGGTCTTCAATGGATTGGATATAGCCGAGGCCTCGCACCATATATTCCGTCTCAGCCATTTCCACTAGTTTGCCGCCCACATCATTATTAGAGCGTTGAATCGCCTGCTTCACTTTTGATAAAGGAATGTTGTAGGCCAACAACGCATTAGGATCGACCTCAACCTGGTACTGTTTTACGTAACCGCCAACTGAGGCTACCTCAGATACCCCTTCAACCGTTTGCAAGGGATAACGCAGATACCAGTCTTGAATTGAGCGCAACTGCGCGAGATCGTGTTTGCCACTTTTGTCCACCAAGGCGTACTCGTACACCCAGCCAACACCCGTTGCATCAGGCCCCAGTGAAGGTGATACCCCTTTGGGTAAACGTGCATTGACATAGTTAAGGTATTCCAGAACACGCGAGCGTGCCCAATACATGTCCGTGCCGTCTTCAAAAATGATATAGACGAAAGAAAAACCAAAGAATGAATAACCGCGTACCACTTTTGCATTAGGCACTGCCAACATTGCAGTGGTTAAAGGATATGTCACTTGATCCTCTACCACCTGCGGCGCCTGCCCGGGGTATTCGGTAAACACAATCACCTGCACATCGGAAAGATCTGGTATTGCATCTAACGGCGTATGTTTTAATGACCAAACACCCACAGCAGCAGCTATCACCGTTGCAATCAGCACTAAAAAACGATTACGTAATGAGGCATCGATAATCTTAGTGATCATGGGATGACTCCTGCATCTCCATATCGCTCATATCGAGGTCATCCATCCCCATATCGTCCATAGACAAATCATCCATGGCCATACCGGACATATCCATATCACTCATATCTGCATCTGTTGAATTACCAGACATTGCGGCCATCATTTTTGCAGTTGCTTCGCGCAGCTTGGATTCAGAGTCAATCAAGAACTGGCTGGATGTCACAACCTCATCGCCGGCATGAACACCGGAAAGAATCTGAGTTAAACCGTTGGCTGCCACCCCCAACGACACTTCACGTGGTTCGAACTTGCCCGGCGCACGCACAACAAATACCTGCTCGCGACTGCCAGAACGCACAATGGCTTCACTTGGCACAACAACCGCGTTGGACTGGGTATCTGTATACAACGTTACGTTGGCGAACATGCCCGGTTTAAGTAACAGCTCGGGATTATCAAACTCCAAACGCACCCGTGCCGTGCGGCTTTTTGGATTGAGGATTGGATGAATAAAGCTCACTTTACCCTCATAAGTTTGGCCCGGATTGGCCCGGACATTCATCTCGGCCCTGTCACCTACTTTTAACCAAATCAGTTCATCTTCAAATACATCCACGTTGACCCAGATACGACTTAAATCGGCAATCAAATAGAGTTCGTCCTTGGGCGAAACATATTGCCCTTCCCTGGCACCAATGTTCATTACACTGCCTTTAAAAGGAGAATGAATATGAAGCTGCTTTTTAATCTTGCGCTCCTGTTCCAGTTCGTGAATCTGATGGGCCGGAACATCGAATAACTGCAAACGCTCGCGCGCGCTTTCCAAGACCATTTTGGCGCTCTGCTTCATTTGAGCAGAACCGTTTTTCTTAATCGTCTCCCAGTTATTCATCGCCACGAGATATTCCTGTTGCGCAGCAACCAACTCTGGCGAGTAGATACTCAGCAAGATCGTATCCTGATTTACCTGGGTTCCTGTTTCGTCGATTCGCAGCTCCTCAATCCAACCAGATGTTTTGGGATGCAAACGTGCAAGACGCTCTTCGTTAAAGTCGACACGCCCCAAACCATTCAATGCGCGGGACAGATCTTTGGTTTCTGCTCGCGTTGTACGCACGCCAATGTTTTGTACGGTGACGGGATCAATGGTGACGGTGCCTGCTGATTCGTTTCCTGCATCGCCATCTGCATAAACGGGTATGTAGTCCATGCCCATCTCATCTTGCATAAAGACTGGTGAAGTAATTGCAGGATTCATCGGGTTGCGCCAAAAAAGCACCGCCTTCTCCTTAGGCTTTTCTTCGTCCGCGTAAACAGGCAAATAATCCATACCCATTTCGTCTTTCATAAATACCGGCGAGGTAATGGCCGGGTTCATGGGATTACGCCAGAACAATACTTCCGGTTCGCTAGTGCTATTTTCTGCCATCATATGTTCAGAACTATTTGTTCCAGATGCAAAGTAGCCACCAACAAATCCCAGGCCTAACGCTGCAACAACAGCCAGGGTAATGACGCTCTTATTCATAAATATTCTCCTTGCCCACCGCAGCTACAATTCGCGCCTGTGCCTGTTTGGCAGAACTAAATGCATTCCAATATTGAGTTTCATAGTCGTAGAGCATGGCTTGGCTACGCAGCAATGTTAAAAAATCTATCTTGCCCACCTGATAACCTGCGAGTGTTGCATCCACTGTTTGTGTGGCTTGAGGAATAATCTGCTGTTTATATAACACCGATCTTTCGCTGGCACGTTGATAGTCCGTCACCGCCTGCTGCACCTGCGACTTCACTTGATTGCCCTGATCGTGCAGCTGGTATTTTTGCTGCATCCATTCGGCATTGCGTTGATCAACAGCACGATCCTGTTTGCTGCCGGCATACACCGGCAGATTCATACTAA
>JBNKYV010000190.1:0-3427 GCA_050301075.1 Gammaproteobacteria bacterium | reverse complement strand
ACCGAACAGCTCAGTGGCTTCACCTTTGGCGATCAAGGTTTTTTTCAGTTCAGCAATCGCAGACAGCACATCGTCCAGCGCCAAGGCCTGCATATCAGATTGTTTAGCCGACAGCGTACTCAGGCTCTGTTCATCGTAGCCTTGCAACAAACTCCAACTGCGGGCGTAGTCGCTGATCACCGCCAGCACCGCTGCACCCTCGACATTTACCAACTGCTGATTGGCAAGGGTTCTGGAAAGCAGCGTAACAGCCTGCTCAAACTCAATGCCGCGCTCTTGCAAACGCCGCTGGTTGAGGGTGTAACCATCCACCAAGTGTTGTTTAAGGGTGCGGGTAGCCCAGATACGGAACTGGGTGGCGCGAGTAGAATTCACTCGGTAACCCACCGAAATCACGGCATCGAGGTTGTAGAACTTGCGTTTACGCTTCACCTCCCTACCACCCTCAGCCTGAACTTGTAAGAAATCCTTACACGTTGCCGATTCTTCTAACTCCCCGTCAGCAAAGACATTTTTCAGGTGCATGGTGATGTTTTGTGGCTTAACTTGAAACAGCTCGGCGATCTGCGCCTGCGTCAGCCACAGGGTTTCTTGCTCCAGCTTAATGTCGAGTTGTACCTGGCCGTCGGCAGACTGGTAAATTTCGATGCTTTGGGTCATGGGGCACTCCTTGCCATTAATTCCAGAATATTGTTCACCACAAAGTCGCGGGCATTAACTGGGTAGCCATATTTCCTCAGCAACACCCGCGTTGTGTTTTTCATTTCCGCCTCCAATCGATCCGATTCCGCAAATTGTTCTTTTAATTGAGATGTGAGTCGGTTCATCTTCTCCGCAAATGGCTCACTGTCTTCCTCTTGATCTGCTGCGCCCACATAGCGACCGGGCGTTAAGACATAATCGTGTTTTTTAATGTCATCGAGGCTGGCGGAATAACAAAATCCCTTTATATCCTTGTATCCGTTATTCTGTTGCCAAGCATGAAAGGTATTGGCTATTTGTGCGATATCCTGCGCGGTAAAATCACGCAGTACGCGATCTCTCATAAAGCCCAGATTGCGGGCGTCAATAAACAGGGTCTTGCCCCGACGGTCTGCCTTTTTCTTGTCGAGCATCAAGCCGTTGGCTTTGTCTTTGGTTAAAAACCAGATGCAGGCAGGAATTTGGGTGTTGGTAAACAATTGCCCGGGCAGTGCCACCATGCATTCCACCAGATCCGCTTCGATCAGCGCCTTGCGAATGCCACCTTCGTTATTGGTGTTGGAGCTCATGGAGCCGTTGGCAAGCAGCAGTGCCATGGAGCCTTGATCATTGAGGTGATGCAGCATGTGCTGTATCCAGCCAAAGTTGGCGTTACCCTGTGGTGGTGTGCCGTATTTCCAGCGCGCATCATTTTCCAGCTTCGCATGCCACCAATCTTTAATGTTGAACGGCGGGTTGGCCATAACGTAGTCGGCACGAAGATCCGGGTGTTGGTCATCCAGGAAGCTGTCGGCGTTTTTGTTGCCAAAGTTAAAGTCGATACCGCGAATGGCCATGTTCATCGCGGCCAAGCGCCAGGTGGTGGGGTTGCTTTCTTGCCCATAAACCGAGATATGTTTTTTCTGGTCGTTGGGGTTGTAGTGCTTCTCGGCGGCGTGCGCTTCGATAAATTTATCGTTAGAGACAAAAAATCCGCCCGCGCCCATGGCCGGGTCATACACACGGCCGTTATAAGGGGCGAGCATCTCGACGATAAGGGTCACAATGCTTTTCGGCGTGAAAACAATGCCATCTTCAGTGTTCTGGAAAAGTGTTACATAGTGATTTGGCGGGGATTCTGGGGGAGTAACACTTTCAGTGTGGTTTCGAGCTTAAAAACTAAGAATCTCTGTCCGAAAAAATTCGAGAGTGTTACGCAAAATGCGATCGGAAGGCCACAGAACTTATACTCAAGAGTAATGATTTATTAGATTGTTACTTAATCTCACGCAATCGGTTAAGAGCCTCAACGTGCTCTTCAGCCAGTTGGTCGTACATCGAATAGACTTGTTGGATATGGGCAAGTAAGACAGGAAAATCCGTTGATTTCTCCTGTTCAAGCTTTTGATTCTTTCTTTTAACTGACGACAGTTTGCTTTTTAGCTTTTCTAACTCCGCTATCTCCTTATCCCGTTTCAGTCGTTCAGTTTGCTTTTCTTGCTCTTCTTTAATTATGCACTTCAAATCTGGATAGCGGTTATAAATGATGGAGTGGCTTAATCCAGCTCTATTAGCAACTGACTTAATGCTTACTTTTTTACCTTCGCTAACCAATTCGTACAAGGCCTCAATCAGGGTTTTTCTTGTATTATCACTCATGCTTGATCAACCCTTTTTGACGGCTCCAGCTTTTCAATAACGACTTTTGCAGCCTCTAGGTTACTCTTTAGAACCGCACTAAACGAATGCAACTTTTCTCGAACGCTATCTGGAGCCGATTCAATCTTCCTGATTTTATCTTCACAGTTCAGTTGAATTGTTTTCCAGTAGGTTAAGTGCCTAGGTGTTGCAATGTATCCGTCGCAGTAAACGCAATGGCTTGGATCAGCTACATTCTTAACCTTACAATCCTTGGCTTTCGTACAATAGCCGTGCCCAACGCCTCGCAGATCGTTTGAATTTTTCGATATAAATTCCACAAGTTGATTCATATCTTTGAAGTGTGGTTGAACATTTCCTTCAACTTGGCTTCCCAGCATTTCTTTGACTCGACTAGAGAACCGAGCACCGCCGTGTCCGGCGATATTTCCATCTAGTGAAGCTTCGGCAATCTCATTCACCGTCAAGCTTGTAATATGCTCTGAAAACTCATCCGCTATATTTAGCAGTTCCCCGATAGACTCAAATCCACGCTGGGCATAGACCAGAGTCATATTTTGCCATAAGTGCTTGTACTGATATCTAATATCATCTAACTCACCTAAGCGGTTTGCGATGATAAACCAGGCAAATGTGTGCCTGAACTGATGAGGAGTGAAGTTGAAGTAATCACCTGCCTTGTATGGTTGATGTCGTTCTGAATTGTTTGGCGCAACTGATTTGTAATTACATCCAAGGCGATCAAGTTTCTCTATATCTGATGTGTTGAGCGGGATCTTAAAGAAGTCACTAATATTGAAAGCGGCAGAATTTGGTCGCTTGTTCATTCGATAGAATCCGCAGCTAGTAAGTGTGTAGTTAACCGCGAACAGATGCTTATATTTTAACCCTTGCTGTAATTCATTTAGATATTCATCCGAGATTTCAGATGACAGATAATCAATGATGGTAGTAGTTTTTTCATAAACCACTTCATTCAACGTGGATATGATAGTTAAGTATTTTGAAACAATCTCTCCGCACACCCATTCTACTTTCTGCGGACCATCAGTCGTTTTTGTAAGCTCAGATACCAGCGAGTAGTGAA
>JBNKYV010000189.1:0-8881 GCA_050301075.1 Gammaproteobacteria bacterium | reverse complement strand
ATCCCCCTTGGGAAGCAACTTAGCAAAAGAGATAGAATCATCTTAATTGCTGTTTCTATTTTGCTTTATAATAAAGCAATTTTCTTCTAAGAGCCATGAGGTGCCCTTGTCAGATCCAAGATTTCTTGCCCTTAATTCATGGATAGCGCGAACTTTAGGCGATGATGCTCAGGTCGCATTGATTTCCGGGGATGCCAGTTTTCGTCGCTATTTTCGTGTTGAGACTGAAGGTGCAACGTTGATTGTGATGGATGCCCCGCCGGATAAAGAAAACTGTGAACCCTTTATTCGCGTTGCTAAAGCCATGTTAGGTTTTGGTTTGAATGTGCCACAAATATTGCAGCAGGATTTGCAACAGGGGTTTTTATTGCTGTCTGATCTTGGTAGTGAGCAGTATCTCAGTCACTTGAATGATGATTCGGTTGATGCGCTTTACAGTGATGCCATTGATGCGCTGATAAGGCTGCAAGTGAATGGTCAGAGTGATTTAAGTATGCCGCCATATGATCATGGTCGTTTGATGGCAGAGATGAATCTCTTTTTTGATTGGTTTGTCGATCAAAACCTGAAGCTGTCCTTAACCTCAGAGCAAAAAGCTCTAATTGATAATGCGTTTGAATGGTTAGCAAGTATGGCGTTGCAACAACCGCAGACATGGGTGCATCGCGATTACCATTCGCGTAATTTGATGCTGTGTGAAAAAGATAACCCCGGCGTGCTTGATTTTCAGGATGCTGTGATTGGTGCGGTGACTTACGATCTGGTTTCGTTGTTAAAGGATTGTTATATCGCCTGGCCGCGTGAGCGTGTTGAGGCGTGGGTGAGCGAATATCAGCAAAAGGCATTGCAAGCCGGGATAAAAGGTATTGAAGATGGCGCTCAATTGCTACGCTGGTTCGATGCTATGGGCGCGCAACGTCATATCAAAGTGTTAGGTATTTTTAGTCGTCTCTATTACCGTGATGGTAAAGATGGTTATCTAAAAGATATCCCGTTGGTATATGAATATGTATTGGATGCTTGCGAACGCCTGCCAGAGCTGAGCGAGTTTAAAAACTTTTTGCAGGAAAATGTGACGCCTAAGATGAAAGCTTAGGCGTAACGCATGCGAGTGCCGTGGATGAGTGATAGCTCAATCTCATCCGCGCTTAACTCTTTCGGAAAATAAGTGCCGGAGATCTTGGCGCCATTGATGCTCGCGCCGTTCATGTTAGCGGTTGAAAGATCAAGGCCGCGTAAATCTGCCTGGCGAAAATAGCTGTTTTCAAAGTTGATGCCGGATGCATCTACTCCACGAAGATCAACGCCGCGGAAGTCGCAATTAGACAAGTCTATAGTTTGGCCGCTTGCTTTCTGGTTATTAAAGTCTTCAATGTTACCGTCGCGAAGCAGGCGGTACATCGGGTCGTCATTTTTAATTTGTGGTTTATCGCTCATCTTCGCACTCCTAAATATTGGGTGGACTATCTCTTTACCCGTTAACGCATCATGCGGGAAGACATCCTGTCGTCCTGGTTTTGTGACCGCTCTTTCTCTTCGTGTGGTTCGGGTACCAGTTTAAATTGATACTGCGAGAAAGAGCTAGTTGACGTGAGTTGACGCGTCAGTTGTGCATAAAGAATTTTGCCATCAAGAAGTAGCATCACTGTTGAGCCAATGTCATACACTGCGGCTGGTGTGATCAGCGATGTGGGGTGATGTTCTGGATCCATGTCTGGAATGATCAGGCCGCGATAATATTCACTGCCTGTGCCTACGCCTTTTACTGCTTTGATGGCGATAGGTTTGGCATCTTCAGCAATAAACTTTATTCCTAAGGCGATGCCATTTTCTCCGGTGATCTTCATCCATGAAATTAGGCCAATGGACCAGGATGTATTATCCATGGTGCGTGAGCCGATCAGTTCACCGACTCTGGCTGGGAAGTTGGTTTCCAGCGGGCAGGTCATGCCGAAACCGCCCTGATTAACATTGATGATTTCACATCCATGATATTCATAATCAACGGTTGAATGAGAGGTGAGATCTTCAATCGTTTGTGTTGAGCTGGCGTATACCTTGATCCACATATTGCGATCCCGTTCGGCCTCATTAGGGTCAAACTGAGATTTGCGCGGCTGGTGAACGTTGGAGACGATGTGTTTCTTCTGGTCTTCAAACGTCCACGGGGCTTGTTCTTCCGGTATCAGCGTTAAAGAGCTTTCTGGGTTTGATGTCGCGTGACGACCACGAATGTCCAGTTCATCCTCCTCCGGGCGGAAGGGTTGTTGATGATTCATGAAGTGGTGAGTGGCTGTCAGTCCGCAAATGATGTGTGCTGGTGCTTTAACGGATTTGCGGTTGCTGAGGCGCTCGCGACGAATTCCCCAGGCTTCCACCCAGCGGAAATACATGTCGCGCTCCATACGTCGAGCTAGATTTTGATTGCGAGAGTCACGCTGCGAAGAGATTGTTAAGCGGCGAGTCTCTTTTTCAATGGCCAGCAGCATCTCTTTTATTTCCAGCAGGCGGCCTTCGTGGGGGCGTATTTGTGTCTGAGTTTTGGGTGCATACAACGGTGGGGCATCCATCATCAAATCCACAAACAGTTTGCCTTCCGGCAGAGGGCTTTTGCCCAGGTTGATGACCTTGCAGCCTGGCGCCCATTCGACGAGCTGTTGAAACATTTTGGCCGATTCACCCTGCATCAGGTGGTATGGATTAGCAACACACAGCATCACAATACGGCGGTAGCTATTGCTGATAGTGGCAGGGCGTGGATCGCTTTTAGGGTTGATCGGTGCGAGTTCGATGCCGTGCAGATCACGTTTTTCTGCGTATAGATAAAGCTGGTTTAATTCAAGCCAGATCTGTTTAGGCTCAGGTTTGTAGAGGGCATAGCAGTCAACCAGCAGGCGAGACAAAAATCCCATGGCGTTGTAGATAGCCTGTGGCAACTGCTGGGCGATGGCGCCGTTGATCTTTTCGTCTTCGATCAGATCTAGCACGATTTGCTTGTAGGCATAGGCCATTTCTGTGTGCAGGCGATCAATCAGATCTGCTGTCTGTGCGCGACGTCGGTTGAGCGGCAATGAGGCGTTTATGTACGTGCCGCGCAGCGTATTACTCATGTCGTCAACAATGGGCAGCATTAGCGCCATCAGTTCTAGACGGGCTTTAACGGCTAGTGGTGCGCGATTCAAGCGAAACAGTTCCTGGAACAGCAGGGTACAGCAAGCGTCTGGGTTGGCCAGTGGTAGCTCGTTGATGAATGCACGTGTTTTCTCCGTGCTGGGATCAATTGTCACAGCCGGATTCACATTGCGTTTTGGAACTATGAGTCTTATTGCCTTCATTTTGGGGTTAGAACTCTCCACATCGGATACCCGTATTGGCGCAGCAAAAAGCCTTCCAATACAACTATATCGGATATCGTGGGTGAGTCATAAGTTTTAATATGTAAATTCTATCTATTATTCTATCCAAGAATAATGGGGTCGTCTCTTAAAATTGTGTTTGATTTGTTTTAATTGGCTGTTTCAAGTGTCTTTCTGGCGCTGAATATGGACGGTATTCCGTTTGTGATATGTGGCGCAAATTCAATATATAAAGTAGTTTAGTGGCATAGTTAGGATATGGGCGATGAGGCCGAAAAGGAGGGTACCTTGAAATTCAGCTGCCAGCAGTGGGGGCTTGTGCTTCTGTGCGTGATTGGATGCGGTGCTCAGTCTGCAGCTATTGCAGCAGGTCCCCCGGGTGGTCGCGCAACGCCTGTTGCCGTTGAAGAGGCCAAAATTCGCGCTTTGGCTCCGGTTAATTGGGTGACAGGGTCCGTTATTAGTCGTTATGACGCCCGTATTGCGGCGGAAGTGGCGGGTCGCTTGGAAAGTGTTTCTGATGTAGGTGAGCATTTACGTGCTGGCGAGGTATTGGCACATATTGATGATGTGCTGATAAAGGCTGACAAGGCTGCTGCCGAGGCCGAGGTGCTGCGTGAAAAGGCAAATCTGAAATTCCTGGGGCGCGAGGTTGAGCGCCTGCAGCGCCTAGCCAAGCAAAATAACGCTGCTCAAACTCAATTGGATCAAACCCTGGCTGAACGCGATGCGACACAAGGCGATTTGGCTGCCGCAGAGGCGCGTTTGCTGGTCGTCAATGAGCGTTTGACTCGCGCAGCCATGAAGGCACCATTTGATGGTGTTGTGGTGAAACGTTTTAAAAGAGAAGGTGAATGGGTTGGTAGCGGTGACGAGGTGTTGCACCTAGTGGCGGCTGATCAGCTGGAGATTGAAGCTAACGCGCCAATTGCCTCGAAACCTTTTTTACAGCCTGGTGCTGAGGTAACGATCAAGACCGGAGAGAAGATGGGCAAGGCCGTGATTCGCTCATTGGTGCCTGTTGCTGATGAAACTTCACGCTTGTTGGCTTTGCGCTTGGATATTACTCAGGGCGATTGGTTAGCTGGGGAGCCGGTTCGTGTCGCTTTGCCTTCCGCCCATGAGCAGGACGTATTATCGGTTTCGCGTGATGCTCTGGTGCTGCGTCGTGGCAGTGTGTCTCTGTTTTCGGTGAATGAGGCCGGGATGGCTGAAAGGCACGAAGTTGAGCTGGGTGTCGCGATGGGGGAGTTTATCGAGGTGCGCGGCGACATCAATGCGGGCGACAAAGTTGTTATTCGAGGTAATGAACGCCTACGTCCGGGGCAAGAAGTTCAAGTGGTGGATGGTAAATAGACGTGAACCTGACGCGACTTTCTCTTAGTAACCCGGTAGCGGTCGCTGTTGCGGTGCTGCTTGTTATTTTGTTTGGTCTGATTAGTTTGGGGCGCTTGCCTATCCAGCTGACGCCGGAAGTAGACTCTCCCGAAATTACTATTACGACTGTATGGCGTGCCGCTGCTCCGCAAGAGGTTGAGTCTGAAATTATCGAGCCGCAGGAGGATGCTCTGCGTGGTCTGCCCGGTGCGATAGAGGTGTTGTCCGAGGCCAGTCGTGGCCGTGGCAAGGTCACCATTACCTTCGCTGTCGGTACAGATCTGCGTCGCGGATTGTTGGAAGTGCTGAGCCGCCTGAATCGCGTATCTCGTTATCCGGCAGATGCCAATGAGCCGATTATCAGTGCGGTGGGTGGTGATAGTCGCCCCATCGCTTGGTTTATTGTTAAACCGGTCGAAGGTAATGAGCGTGCCATTGCCAGTTATCAGGACTTTATTGAGGAGACGGTGCAAAATCGTTTCGAGCGCGTGCCGGGTGTTGCAATGTCAGAGGTGCGTGGTGGGCGTGAAAATGAACTGCGTATTACTTTCGATCCTTATAAAGCAGCAAGCCTGGGGATAAAGCTGCCTGAAGTTGTGCGCTTGGTGGGGGCGGAAGATATTTCTGCTGGTTTTGCTGATGTTGGTAAGCGGCGTTTTACCGTACGTTACACCGGTGGGTATTCTGCTGAAGAGTTTGGCGAGATGATCCTGGCGTGGCGTGATGGTCACCCGGTGCGTTTACGCGATGTAGCCAAAGTAGAAGTGCGCATGGTTGATCGCGATAGCTTCGTCATTCAAAACGGTAATCCGGCCATTGCCGTCAATGCGCATCGCGAAACAGGTGTTAACGTGCTTGAGGTTATGGCCGGTTTGCGTACGGCTATCGATGAATTACGTGATGGTGAATTAAAGCGCGCCGGTCTGACGATTGAGCAAGTCTACGACGAAACTATTTATATCAATCGCTCTATTTCTATGGTGCAAACCAATCTCGCGTTGGGGATCTTGTTAGCGGTTGGTGTGCTGTGGTGGTTTTTCCGTAAGTTTCGCGCCACCTTGATGGTGGCGTTGGCAATTCCCGTGTGCGTGCTGGGTAGCTTTATTGTGCTTGATGCTGCGGGGCGTACATTGAATGTAATCTCGTTGGCGGGATTAGCCTTCGCTGTCGGTATGGTATTGGATGCAGCGATTGTTGTTTTGGAAAACATTGTACGTCTGCGCGAAAAAGGTGAGCAGGGTGAGGCTGCCTCCGATAAAGGGGCTGGTCAGGTGTGGGGGGCGCTGCTAGCGTCAACGGCTACTACTGTCGCCATCTTCTTGCCAGTTGTATTTCTTGCGGATGAAGCAGGACAATTGTTTGCAGATTTGGCGCTTACCATTGCGGTGGCAGTTTGTTTTTCGTTGATTGTTGCTGTCACCGTGTTACCGACAACAGCGATGACTTGGCTTAAAAATGCGCAGATGGTTGATCCGCATCATCACTGGTGGGAAGGCATGACCGCTGGCATCATGCGTATCACAGGGCCTAAAGCGCGTGCGTTGTGGATCGTTGGTCTGATTTCTGTTCCATTGATGCTGGTCGCTCTGATGAAGCCAAAAGCGGATTATCTTCCTGAAGGTAATCGTAATCTGGTGTTTAGTTTTATCAACCCTCCGCCGGGTGCAAACATCGATTTCATGGAAAAAGAGATGAGCGCTCAAGTGGCGAACGTCATGGCGCCACATTTAACGGGAGAGGCGCAGCCCCAGGTTGATAACTACTTCTTTGTCGCGTTTTCTAATGGCATGTTCATGGGCGCACGTACGGTTGTTCCTGAAGAGACGGGTATGTTGGTGCCCCTGATTAATCGAGTCATTGCTGGTTTTCCAGATACTATTGGATTTGCATTTAAAGCCTCTTTGTTTGGTGGGTTGGCTGGTGGACGCTCTATTGATATCGATATACAGGGTAGAGATTTAGAAGCGCTGCTCGGCGCAGCAGGCGCAGGTTTTATGGCTGTACGAGATGCCTTTGGTTCAATGCCACGTCCTTTTCCTGGATTGGATCTGGCAGAACCTGAATTGCGTCTTGAACCGAATGAGCGACGTTTGGCTGAAGCAGGTTGGTCGCGTGGCGATATGGGCGGTGTTTCTCGGGCGTTAGGTGATGGTTTGTATGTAGCGGATTATTTTGATGGCGAGCAACGGTTGGATGTTATTTTGCGTGTGGAAGGGTGGAGTACGCCAGAAGAACTGGCCTCGTTTCCATTAGCAACGCCTGATGCAGGTGTCGTACCTCTGGGTGAGTTGGTAGATGTAGTGCGCACCTCTGGTCCAAGTCAGTTAAGGCGTATTGACCGTCGCCGTACAGTAACATTGCAAGTGCGTTTGCCTCCTGAAATGTCCGTTGAAGAAGGCATCGATTTGGTGAAGAGCAAGGTAGCCCCTGCAATTGAAGCTCAATTGCCAGAGGATGGCTCTATTCGCTATTCCGGATCTGCTGATAAGTTGGAAACGACGCTTAAAAGCATGGGCGGCACATTCTTGCTTGCTATCGTTATTCTTTATCTGCTTATCAGTGCGTTATTTCGTTCATTTAAAGATAGTTTGCTTGTGCTGCTTACCATACCGTTAGCGACGGTAGGTGGTGTGGCAACACTATTTTTGATGAATCTAATAGGGATTGCTCAAGCAATGGATCTGCTCACAATGATTGGTTTTGTAATCCTGTTGGGACTAGTTGTAAATAACGCGATTTTATTGGTTCACCAAACGCGCACTGCTGAACGCGAAGGTTTATCTCGCACTGATGCGGTCGAGCAAGCAGTGCATTTGCGCTTGCGGCCAATTTTAATGAGTACATTAACGAGTATTTTTGGTATGCTACCATTGTTGTTAATGCCTGGAGCAGGAACAGAGTTGTATCGCGGACTAGCGGGAGTAATTGTTGGCGGTATGGCTGTCAGTACTATGTTTACGCTTATACTGCTACCTAGTTTGTTACGTATAGGCGAAGACAAGAGAGCGGTCGGTTAGTGTTTTAGATAAAATTTTTGCATGTGGTGGAGAAAACCTTCTTCTTTGAGTCAGGTTTTTTAATAAAAATTTTATATGCTAAACACTGCTTTCCGTATTGAAATTCACGTTAGAAGTAGTATAGTGAACGTGTTTGTAGTCTGATGAATAATAATTAAATTTACTCAGGGACGGTAATATGAAAAATAAATATAAAGCAGCGAGCTCGGTAGGGGCGGTAGCGCTGTTGTTGTCTGGGGCGGCAATTGCAGTGATGGATGCGACTGTTATGGATCAGTGGTCTGTAACGTCCGGAACAATCGACGCAGCTTGTGATTCAAGCTGGGAACTGTGTACTGGCGCAATCGTTGATAACGGTTTCTACCAAAGAACCATCGAAGACGATGGTATCACTTACTTTCAAACTATCATTACAGAGTACGATGCCACTGATAACGGCAGCTTAGATTCTCTTGTGTTTTCTGATGAGAGCTTTGTTCGTACTGGCAATGTTAGTGGTATTCTGGATAAGCAACGTATCTCAGACGATACGCTGAATAATGGTCCAGGTACTTCGACTCTAACTCACTTTAGAGCGGCGACTAACCTGAGTTCAGGCTGGGCTGGTGACGCTCTGAAAATCTATCAATTCTTGCTGGATGATGAAGATCAGTTCCAAACAGATTTCTTCTTCGAGCAGCATGGTACCTCTGCAAACCCGACGGGTCGCCAAATGAAAGTAACTGCCTATGTTCCAATCGAGCAAGGCGATGACCAAGACTTTGTGTTGGTAACCAAAGAAGGCTCTTTCAATTCTGGTGCTGGTTCTGTAACTCTGCCTTGGCAAATGGGTGGCGGTGTTAGTACGATGGCGTGGAGCGCGGGTGATTCTATTCAGGGTATTTGGGTGGGGCAGAACCTTACAGCTATTGTAGGTCAAGAGTTTGGTTTTAACTCTTATGATAACAAGTCTACTGCAACGAATGATTATATCGCTCGTTTTAGCTTGACTGATATGGATGCAAAAAACTGGGATACGAATGTTTGGGGGACCTTGGAAACTCAAGGTTCTGTTTCGTGGCCATAGGCGAAGTTTTCGCCAAACGTAGTATTGATTTAATCTAGTGCTGGTTTTTTAGTTTCAGATTTTAC
>JBNKYV010000188.1:0-12212 GCA_050301075.1 Gammaproteobacteria bacterium | reverse complement strand
AGTGGCTCTTCCACCCCTTCGAACATACCTATGGGCATATTGAACTGTTTACGAATGCGCGCATAACCTCCAGTAGCACGTGAAGTGAGTTTGCCTGCCCCCACGCTCAAAGATGGCAAGGAGATGGAACGCCCAGCGGCCAAACACTCCATCAACATGCGCCAACCACCACCCACTTGGGCTTGGCCACCGATAACCCAATCCATGGGAATAAACACATCTTTACCGGAGTTAGGACCATTCATAAACGCCTGACTCAATGGCGCATGGCGATTGCCGATGTTCACACCGAGGGTGTTGGTTGGAATCAGTGCGCACGTGATACCCAAGTCTTCGTCATCACCCAGCAGGTGATCCGGGTCGTAGGCTTTGAAGGCCAAACCCAACACTGTCGCAACAGGACCGAGGGTGATGTAACGTTTCTCCCAGGTAACGCGCAAGCCCAAGACCTCTTTACCCTCAAACGTGCCTTTGCAAACAATACCAATATCAGGAATTGATGCTGCGTCACTACCAGCATTCGGGCCAGTCAGCGCAAAACAGGGAATCTCCTTCCCTTTAGCAAGACGTGGCAGATAGTGATCTTTCTGCTCGTTGGTGCCGTAGTGCAACAACAGCTCTGCCGGCCCCAATGAATTGGGCACCATAACGGTAACCGCCGCTGAAACAGAACGACTCGCCACTTTCATCACCACAGCCGAGTGCGCCAGTGCAGAAAACTCCAGACCACCATACTTCTTGGGAATGATCATGCCGAAGAAGCCGTTGTCTTTTATAAACTGCCACGCTTCAGGCGGCAGGTCGTGATGTTTCTCAGTAATATCCCAATCGTTCAGCAGAGCACATAGCTGTTCGACAGGGCCATCGATAAACGCCTGCTCCTCATCACTGAGCTTTGGCTTTTCGATATCGAGCAGTTTCTGCCAATCAGGTTTGCCGGAGAAGAGTTCACCATCCCACCAAACCGTACCGGCATCCAGGGCATCCTTCTCGGTTTGCGACATAGGCGGTAGAGCACTGCGCAGCAATGGCAATGCGCGGTCTGTTACAAGAGAACGGCGCCACGATGTGACATTCAAAGGCACGACAACCGCGAGTAAAAATAGCCACCCGACAACACTGGCCCAACCGGGCAACAAACAAAAGATGGAATCAAGCAACATGATGACAGCCACTGCCATACTCCATGTATGCATGGCCGCACCTTTAATCGCCAAGTACCAGATTACGCCAAGTGCAAGTAACAACCAAAAGAGTGTCATAACGTCATTCCTTGATATGTGCTCATAACCTTAACGGCATTAACCACTGTGGGAAAAGCGTATCTTTATGAAATGTAGCAGATTAGTGCCGGGGTGATGGCTTTTATCACCGGGGCAACAACCCCAATCATTTCGCCGTATTGGTCATGCGTCCTTTCTTACCTTTATATGCTGCAGCGTCCAGATGCTGCCTTCCCTACTTTTTATATCGGATTACAAACTATTTTCTCTAGAGCTGCACCTATTCTAAATACTCCATAGGCACATCGAGAAAATCGCCTGAATTTTCTTCAGTTTCTTGGCCTGAAGATTGCGCAGGCTGTGGCGAAATCGGTGTAGGAGCAGTCAAGCTTTCGCGATCAATCGCACCGTTCGACGGAGTCGAAACCGGTAGCTGACTAATATCCGGCATTGCCTCAAGCGCACCTTCACCAATCTTCACACCACCTGACTCACTAGCCTGTTCGAACATAAATGTAGCACGAGATTCACCTGGCTCTGGCAGCGGCTGATCAAACAAATCCTGACGCTCCTGCTTGATCACCTCTGAAGCACCTTCGCCGATGGTAATGGATTGCTCTGTTTTCTTGTTCATGATCAAAATAGCAATGCGGCGATTCACTGCACTGCGAGGATTCGCTTTATCGAACAACACGGAATCAGCCAAACCAACAACACGCCCCACTTTCTCAGCACGCAACCCCCCATCAAGTATGGCTCGACGGGCACTGTTAGCACGATCCGCCGACAGCTCCCAGTTACTGTAATCTTCTAGATTGAATGGCGTAGCATCGGTATGACCGGAGAGACTTATGCGATTTGGTGCTTCATTAATAATCGGTGCCAATTCGCGGAGTATTTCAAAGGTATGGTATTTGAGGTCCGCCTTACCACTATCAAACATCGGGCGGCCTTCTTTATCGATGATCTGGATACGCAAACCTTCTGGCGTAATATCCAGCAACAGTTGATCTTTAAATTTGCTCAAAGCCGGGCTCGACTCAATGGCCTCTTTCAATTTCTCCATTAAGTCATCCAGCTTCTGCTGCTCTTCTTCCAGCTCTTGTTCAGTTTGCTCTTTTGGTAAATCCAATGCTCCCCCTAGATCAATCATACTGGTACTGGCACCACCAGGGCCTTGAACCGCACTGGGCGTAGAGGGTGTTGGCGACGCTCCCGGCGTCATACTGGGATTTTCAAAATATTGGGAGATGGCTGCACGCTCTTCATCCGACGTGCCTCCCATTAACCACATCAACAGGAAGAAGGCCATCATTGCTGTGGCAAAGTCAGCAAAAGCGACCTTCCACGCACCACCGTGATGGCCGTGGCCACCCTTGACGACTTTTTTGATGATGATCGGCTGCTTCTTATCGATCATGGCGCAGCCTAGGTTTTATTCTTAACGTGCTCTTCCAACTCCGAAAAGCTAGGCCGCTCTGAGGAATACATGACTTTACGTCCAAACTCCACAGCCACCTGAGGACTATAGCCGTTTACCGATGCGAGAATGCAGACTTTTATGCACTCAAAGAATTTGGCCTCTTCGCGCGCGTTGTGCTCCATCGCGATTGCTAAAGGTGCAACGAAGCCATAGGCAATCAAGATACCCAAAAAGGTACCCACCAAGGCAGCAGCAACGTGTTTACCAATATCAGCAGCTTCACCACCTAAAAATGACATGGTGATAACGATACCCAATACCGCGGCAACAATACCGAAGCCCGGCAAACCATCGGCGATCTTGGTTACCGCCTCCGCTGGCATTTCCGCCTCCTGGTGATGCGTAGCCAACTCGATATCCATCAGGTTTTCCAACTCAAATGGATTCATGTTGCCACCCACCATTAAACGAAAATAATCACAGATGAAATCTATAATGTGGTGGTCTGCAAGAATTTTAGGGTAACTGGAAAAAACCTCGCTGGCACTGGGATCATCTATATCTTTTTCGATCGCCATCATGCCCTCTTTACGCGCCTTTTGAAGCAGATCATAGATAAGTGATAACAGATCGAGGTACAGCGCCTTCTTATACTTAGTACCTTTCAGCACACCCAGAATATTTTGAATAACGGCTTTGTGAACTTTAGGCGGATTGGCGGAGATAAACGCACCAATCGCTGCCCCACAGATAATGAGCAGCTCAAAAGGCTGCCACAGCGCCAACAACTCGCCATGTGACAGCACGTAGCCACCTGCCACACAGGCAAGCACTACAATTGATCCAATAATGACTAACATCCCCTCATAACATCCCTATGCTATTTTGAGATTTTCCTTAACTGAGCCCGCAACTTGTAATTTTGATAACTGCAATGCAACCCACGAGGCAATAAAGGCAAACGCTCTTACCAAGCCTTTACGTAGTTAACTATCGGCGACTCGCCTGCCAACTTAAGCATGCTGTAAGTTAAAGCTTTGTATTTGAAGGCCGAAATTCATGCAAAGGGAAGGCATAGGACTTTTATAAAAGATAGCGGCTATGGATACGCCTCAAACGCTGGATGAGTGGGTTGATTTTCTTAAAGACCGTTCGCTCCCCATCCTGACAACCACTCGCGATCAGATCGAGGCACTTGGCGCACTCGAGAATGTCTCTATGGCGAATTTTTCCAATGTCGTACTCACAGATCCTGGCCTAACACTTACCTTGTTAAGAGCCGCCAGCCAACGCCAAAGCAAACACTTGCAGGGCGAAATTCTCACAATTGATTCAGCCACCATGCTTCTGGGTATCAGCAATACTGAAAAGCTGATTCAGGAGATGCAAACAGTAGAAGAAGCCATCGACGAGGATAAACAAAGCCTCTACATGCAAATTGTCGCCCGCACCTATCATGGCGCATTTCAGGCATACGGCATGGCGCGTATTCGTGTCGACACACTGCCCGAAGAGATATTCACTGCCAGCATGTTAAGGGAAGTGCCAGGATTGATGATGTTGGCCCACTCCCCGACGATGATTACCGACATCAAGCTTATTGAAGAAGAGAGCCTGCAAAAAGGTGAGCTAGGCTTTACCTTCAGACAACTGTCACAACGCCTAAGTCAGGAGTGGCGACTCTCCGCCTTTATTCAGCTAAGCTTCAATGAAGATACGCCAGAGAATAATCCACGCCTGACAGACTTAAAACTGGCCAGCACAGTTGCACAAGAGTCCGAAAATGGCTGGGACTCATCAAAAATGGAACGACTCATCGAAGATATTGCTGCGCATCTACGCATTGATCTGGCCATGGCCAAAAGCGAAATTCAACTCAGTGCTGTTCAGTCTGCAGAAGAGACACCATTTTACGGTGTAGAAACAGCAGCCACGCGCTTAATGAATGAGCAGAGCAATAAAGACTCAACCGATACAGGTGAGGCACAAGGACAACAAGGCCGCACCTCATCACTAGAGTATGAATCAGCAACGACATCTAGATCCGCAACACATACACAAGATAGCTTTGACGCTCCGCAAGCCACGATCAAACTGGTGCGTAATGACACGATCCTTATGCAAGCCATCAATGATCTCGACCTTATGCTGCAAGGCAAAGTGGAACTACCCACAATGATGAAACTGCTGAAAACAGGCTTCTACGAAGGACTGGGGCTCAAACAGTCCTTTTTTGCCATGTTAAGCAAAGACAGGAAATACCTCGTCAATCGTTACATCTTTGGCGTAGACAAAGGATTCTTCAATCTTCACATCCCCGTTGTGCGGGGAAATATTTTTGAACGTCTGCTGGAAAAACCACAGGCACTTTGGGTGAATGAGAAAAACAAAGAAAAAGTTATGCCATTGATTCCAATGGATTTTAATCGCCTCATCGATGTGGATGAGTTTTTCGTCATGACCATTTGCATCAAACAGCGCCCCCTTGGCATCGTCTACGGGGACCGCCATGGAAACACCGAGAAACTAAACAAAGATGACTATGAAAAATTTCGTCAACTTTGTTCGTTTCTGGCTAAAGGATTTACCCAACTCAGCGGATAACTATATTAGAGCTTATTGACGAGCCCTGTAGCGCAGTCACTAACCGCTGCTAAACATCCATAACGATCACAAAAAACCGGCTAAAGGGACGTTGTGCTGTTGATAAACCCCAAAAGGCGGAGGAGGAGTCATGACGTTAGAAGACCGAAGACACAAACGCACTCCTATCAACAGCGAATGCGCAGACAACAGTTTTCATATTGAAGTGTACGACCGCAGTTACGTGCTGGATAAAATCCACGATGTCTCGGTATCAGGCACAGGCATTCAGATTCCAAATGAAATCGACCCAGGCACGCCCGTAAAGCTGGTATTCAAAAGCGATAAATACACCATCAGTGTCAACGGCACTACGGTTTGGTGTAACTCTATTGCACTCGGCAAAGAGAGTACGCCTAAAAGTCGAGGCAGCTACCGCACAGGTATTCGCTTTGATCCCAAAGATCGCAACTGCACCATGTTCTTCATGGCACTAAAGGATTTTATTTCTCAAGGGAAATAAAATCCCTACTCGCAATTAATCATCATCGCCATCGAGAAAGGCATTCACCTCATCGCGGCGTTTGATGGTGTCTGAGTAACCCAGCGCGATTAATTCACGGCAATACGCCTTTTCAAACAGCAGATAGCTTAACAGGCTGGTGCCATTGCTATTCAACCCACCCATGCCGCGCAAGAAAAAGCGTACTGGCAGCGGCAAACGGTGGGCGTGCTGTTGGGCAATCTTGCCGATATCGCGGCTAGGTGAAATTTCCAGCACTTTCACCGGCTTCAGTTTGGTTGAGCCTGAATCCAAATGCTTTTGTGGAATCAGCTCCAGTGTCTTGTTGATGCGCTGTAAACGCTCCACGTCCACATCCATGCTATCGAGAAAGATGCTGTTCAATACGTGACCTGCAATCTGCGCCATGGATGGGTACTCCAAACGCTTCTGACGCAAGAATTCTTCATCATTTTCACTACGTACACCGACAACCAAAATACGGTTTGCCCCCAGATGTAACGCCGGACTGATCGGTGCTATCTGCCTCATTGATCCATCGCCAAAATACTCATCGCCGATACGCACTGCCTCGAACACAAATGGAATAGCAGATGAAGCCATCAGGTGAGGAATCGAAATCTGCGCCGGGCAGCCAACACGTATCGCACGATCCCAAGGCCTAATAGTCTCCGCACTCTGGTAAAAGGTTACGGAATGACCGGTGGTGTAACCGGAGGCGGTGATACTTAACGCATGCAGATGGCCCTGCTCAATCGCCATGGGAATACGTTCGCAGGGCAAATAGCGCTCCAGCAATTGGCGTAACGGCTTACGATCAAACAAGGCATTGGGATTGTGATTTCCCAAGCCGCCAAACAACATCGCCGTCATCCAGTGAAGGCCGCTTTTCATCAGCCCCAAGGAGTCACTGCGAAACACCTGGTCGACAGTAAAGTGCCCCCACACGCCCAACAGGCGCGAGACCGCATTTTGAAAATCTGGGGAATAAATTGAAAGTGCCGTGGCATTAATCGCCCCGGCCGAAGTACCACACAAAACAGGAAAAGGATTGGTTTTATCGGGCGCACGCATGCGTGCAATCGCCTTAAGCACACCGACCTGATATGCCGCGCGGGCACCGCCACCTGCGAGAATTAAACCGATACGTGGTTTGTTCGCTTTTTTACCGCCTAACCAGCCCATACCGTACTGCCGCTCTCCCTGCTGCTGACTTTTCCCTCTTGGTTACATTAATGCTTTATGCGTGAAAACGCATCAAACACCAACGCCCCTTGTTAATAGTAACGGCATTCGCGGCTAAGGACATAAGAAAAATGCTTTAACCGACGGATAGTTAGGCGCTATCTATGGAAAATTAAAGCAAAAAGAACTGCCCGCAGCGTACTGCGGGAGACCTTAATTCAAAAGCGATATAGATTACTGTTCTACAAAGGCGTCGCTTTTGGCGTCAGCAATTTTGATGATTTTTGCTGAATCGTCCTCACGACGTTTGATGTCACCTTTGAGTGCGCTGACCAAACCGCGTTCACCATATACGGAATCAAGCATCATATTGGAGATACGCACACAGGCGGAAAATGGGTTGGATGAGCGTTTGCGCTCAATATCGATTCGCCACTGCAAACCTTCCAGACGGCTACGGTGCTTCTCAGAAGCCTCACCAATCATATCTTCAATGACGCGCTTTCGTTTCTCTTCGAACGCCTGGGGGTTGGTTTCAGCCAACGTTTTCCAGTCGTCAAATACAAAGTCGTCGGTGCTGTCGTTCAACTGCATAATATGCACCTCTTCTAGTGTTGGTATTACTCTTCCTACACCTTCATTATACTCCAAAAGGCCATTAACCCCCTAGCAATAACCACTTGATTTATAATGAATTATTATTTTTGAGACAAAAGTCACACTTTTTATGCTCTTTTTGAGGCCTGTCTGTTGGACCATACCTACCAGCTTATTATCCATCTGAAATCTGCCCATCGGCTAACAATTGGGGCAATTGGCGCACACGACTTTCCCGCTGGATTCTATGTTTATACCGGCAGCGCCAAGCGTAATCTAGCGGCACGTATTGAACGCCATAAACGCAAAGAGAAACCTTTGCGCTGGCATATCGATTATCTGACCACGCAGCCTGACGCATCGATTGTTGAAGTGAAAACCTATGATAAAAACGAGTGTGAGCTGAACCAGCAGATCAGCGGAGAGATCATCATCAAGGGGTTTGGTGCGTCAGACTGCAAACAGGGTTGCGGTGCGCACCTCAAATATTTGGGGAAAAAATTAAATCGCCTTTAATGCTGTCAACGTATCGACCAATGCCTGTACCGTTTCATCGATTTCATCTTTAGTCACCAGCAACGGCGGCGCAAACCGGACAACGGTTTCGTGGGTCTCTTTACTCAATACGCCACGCTCCATCATCAATTCACATACCTTACGCGCACTAACACGCTCCGCGTGAAACTCAACACCGATTAACAAACCACGGCCACGCACTTCTTTAATGGCAGGGCTGTTAATGTCGTTAAGCGCGGCCATGAAATAGGCCCCCATCTCTTCGGCCGCTTCCACCAGCCCCTCTTCTTCCAACACGCAAAGGCCTTCCAGTGCCACCGCTGCCGCTAATGGATTGCCACCAAAGGTACTCCCGTGGTCGCCCGGCTGAAAGACCTCCATCACATCATGGCGCGACAGGAACATGGAAACGGGCAATACACCGCCCCCCAGCGCTTTACCGAGTAATAGGCAGTCCGGTTTCACCGCATCATGATCACTTGCGAGTAATTTACCGGTACGCCCCAGCCCGGTTTGAATCTCATCGCACATGAGCAATACATTGTTATCGCTACAGATCTCTTGGCAACGTTTTAAATAACCATCAGGTGGTACCACAATGCCGTTCTCACCCTGAATGGGCTCCACCAAAAATGCAGCGGTGTTAGGTGTAATGGCGGCCTCAAGGGCATCACTATCGCCATAAGGAATCGATTTAAAACCCGCCGGGAACGGACCAAACCCTTCGCGGTACTGATCTTCAGATGAAAAAGCCACAATGCTGATGGTACGACCATGAAAGTTACCGTGACAGACAATGATCTCGGCTTGGTCATGCGGCACGCCTTTAACATGGTATGCCCACTTACGCGCGGCTTTTAGCGCTGTCTCAACGGCTTCAGCACCGGTATTCATGGGCAAGCCCATATCCTGGCCTGTCATTTCACACACTTTACGCAGAAAAGGCGCCAAACGATCCGTATGAAAAGCACGCGAGACAATCGACAGATTAGCCGCCTGTTCATTCAACGCTTTTAAGATACGAGGATGACAGTGGCCGTAACTGACAGCTGAATAGGCACTCATCATATCCAGATAACACTTGCCGGTATCATCCCAGACATGCACACCTTCGCCGCGTACCAACACAACTGGCAGAGGATGATAGTTGTAGGCGCAATACTTTGATTCCATCTCAATTGTAAGATTTGTCATGCTGCGCCTCCCGTCAACGTTGCCAACAAACTAATAAGCAGTTTTTTAGTCCTATGTTCAACATCGACCACCGGATTGAATTCTACAATTTCCACTGCCAGCAGATTTTTATCTTCACGCATCTCGGCCAGTGACGCCTGCAAGTCATCTGCATGCACACCACCAACAACAGGCGAACCAACACCAGGTGCATCGAGCAGATCCAGGCCATCCAAGTCGATAGAGATACCATAACCATCGGTACCGTCCGTTGCCCGTTGCTTTGCTTGTCGCATCACGTCTGCAAAACCAATGCGACGCACATCGTCCATGGTAAAAACCTTCACCCCTAAGTGAGCCATAAGGGCTTTCTCTTCAGGCTCATAACTGCGCACACCGACCAAAGTTAAGTTATCCGCCAATAACACTGGACCTTCGTCATTCAACAGCGCACCTTCGCATCCCAACAGATTGGCCACAGGCATACCGTGCCAACAACCACTGGGGCTGCTCTCTTTTGTGTGCGCATCCATGTGCGCATCCAACCAAATCAGACCAATGCGTTTTACATGTTGCGTAACGCCGCGCCATGTACCCATGGCACAACTATGATCGCCACCAATCACTACGACACGCTTACCCGTCGCCAAACCTTCATCAACCGCGGCAGACAAGGCCTGATTAAATTGGTAGATGCGCGGCTCTAAGTTGCCATCGGTTTCTGGCGTAACGATTGGCCCCAGCTCAAACTGCGACTCATCAACCGCTGCCCACAATGCGCGCGGTGCCTGTTCGCAGTGGAAGTCTGGTGCGCCAAGCCCCGTCGCTGCACCGACAAGGTAAAGCGCATTAGGGTCATTAATTTCACTATGAATCTCATCACTCATATTGGCTATATCGACCTCTTGGCCTTGGTCTTTGATAAAGAGATTTAACTAAATGAATGTTTGATCCTTTTCAATTTCACCTTTTGCCCAAACACATCGTGTTAAACTTTTAGCCCTATATTCACAGACAAATTCACGAATCATGAGTATCGCTGTACCGGAATTTATTCAAGGTCCACAAGGCAATTTGGAAACACTGGCAGAGGGATTTGATGCGCCATTCAACGGTGTCGCCATCGTTTGCCATCCACACCCGCTTTACAGTGGCACCATGCACAATAAAGTCGTGCATTACATTGCGCGCACGATGAAAAAAATGGGGCTAGCCACCATACGCTTTAATTTTCGCGGCGTTGGCAAAAGTGAAGGGGAATATGGTGAAAGTGTCGGCGAGACAGAAGATCTACTGGCGGTAATAGACTGGGTTATCGAACACTATCCAGACAAACCGATCTGGCTGGCCGGTTTCTCATTTGGTGGTTTTGTTGCTTTACGTGGTAGCACCCAGCGTGATGTTAAGCAGCTGGTTACCGTTGCACCATCAGTCAGTTTCTTTGATACCAGCGACATCAAGCTACCAGATTGCCCTTGGTTACTTATCCAAGGCAAAGAAGATGAAACCGTATTACATCAGGATGTATTGGACTGGCTGAAAGATTTACCTATTCAACCCAAAGCGATCTATCTGGATGGCGTTGAGCACTTTTTCCATGGCAAGTTACCACTGCTCAGCGAAATATTGATTGAGAACCTGCAATCCGCAGCGGATGCCCTTTAGCATCCCTGCGCAAATGTTCTACGCGGCTAGACGTCGTGCAATCGACTCAAGGTTGTCATCCTGCTCCAGCAGCTCAACCATGATGTCGACAATCTGATCATGTGTTAGCCCTAACGCCTGAAGCGTAGTTTGAGGAATATCTGTGTAATCTGCGCGCCCTGACTCATGCACTGCCAGCAAATAGTCAGTCAAATGACTCATGTGCACATAGAGTGAATACGGCCCTTCATAGTGCTCATCATGATGGTGTTTAACCGCAGCCAACAACTCTTCTGGCAGGTGCCAAGCTTTCAACAACCAGTACCCCAAGTCTGAGTGGTCTACATCCAGGTACTCATGCTCAGCCGCGAGCCATTGATCAAGCTCCAACATTTCCAGCCGCTCGTTAAGCACTTTATATTCATCCCTAAACAGATGACCCAGCACTAGATAACCAAAGTCATGTAGCAATCCGATGAGATAACAGGTCGCAGCACGCGGACGCTTCTCACTTGGCATTGCCTTGCTCAGCATCTGCATCAAATTTGCGCTGAAGATGGCGTGTTTCCAATAGGCATTCAGCCCCAAAGGTCCTTTATGCGGCACCTGGATAGACTGCAACAGCGATAACCCCAAAGCGAGATTCATCACCATATCAAAACCCAGTACACGCGAAATCGCAGTATGGATGCTATCAACCTGACCACGATAACTGAAGTAAGGCGAATTGGCGTAACGCATGATTTGCGCCGCCAAGGCTGGGTCCAGCTCAACGACCTTTACCAGATCATCAACATCTGCAGCAGGGTCGGCACGCAGCTCAAAGATACGATTGGCCATCTCTGGCATCGGTGGTAATTCTGATATCTGTTCAACACGATCACGCAAGGAGTGCTGCTTTGCCCCCTCCTCGACATCATCTTCTTCAAATTCGAGCACCACAATAGGTGCCGCAAAACCGCTGCCCAACCAGGCGTTGGTTTGCATCAACATAAAATCTTTGCGTGTCAGCTTAATCAAATGGGTGTTATCACCACAAATGATGTACACCTCATCGGGGACCGTTAAATTCGCATCGATAATGGTACGAATGCCATAGGCCTCGCCAAGTGGCGGAATAAAGCCCGGCTGGCAATCAGAGAACACAGAAGAGAGCTGGGTTTTAAGTGCTAACTCGCAGTTGCGATGCAAAATTGAACCAAGCTTCTGAAAATCGAGTTTGCGCGATGCGGGTAACACAGCCATTAACAGGCCAAATGGGTCACGCAGAACGATGGGATAGTAGAGTGCTTGAGGGGGAATACCGGCTTTTGTTGCAGCATGCAAAGGAGAGTCAAAAGAGCCT
>JBNKYV010000187.1:0-5315 GCA_050301075.1 Gammaproteobacteria bacterium | reverse complement strand
ACCTTATCGATACCAACACGGATTGAACCAGACTCTACAGCAGCCGCTTTTTTGGCAACAGGCGCTGCTGCGGTTGCAGCCGCAGCTGGCTTTTTAGCCACTTCTGCAGTTTCTTCTGCTGCGGCTGACACTTCAGTTTCTTGTTCGGCAACGGCTTCCGTCACAGATACGACTTCGGTGACAACTGCGGGTGCTTCCGCGACCACAGCTTCACCTTCAACTCTGGTGATGGTTAAGTCACATTCATCCTCAACCCAGGCAAATACCTCTTTGATCTGCTCTTCCGTGACATCACCTGTCAGGCAGATGTTCCATGAGATATGACACTCTTCAGGGTCGAGCAGATCAAATTCAGGTAAATTCGCCAGCCCTACTTCTGATTCGATTGTGCCTAGATCATCCAATTCGCGAATGATACGTACGGGATCATTGCCGGTACGAAATAGATTGTCGTGTGGCTTGAAATCAATAATCCACTTCTGCTCACCACTTGGAGCGGCCTCTGCTACAACGCTTTCAGTTGCAACGGCATCAGTCGATGCTACTTCTGCACCGGCCTCACCGGACTCAGAATTAAGCATGGCCTCCAACTGGGAGTGAACATGATTGATATTATCGGTATCGAGTTCGGTGCCTTCACGAAGGGCAGATAACATATCCCTTAATACATCTACAGAACTCAGCATTAGATTAACAGCAGGCTGAGTAACATCGCGCCTGTCATCACGCATTTCATCCAGCAACGTTTCAAGAACGTGAGTGAAATCGGCAACGGCGGTCAAACCAAATGTGCCACTCCCCCCTTTTATAGAGTGCGCAGCACGAAAGATGGTATTAATGGATTCGCTATCGGCGGTGCCCGGCGTTAACTCCAGCAGCCCGGTTTCCATAATGTCCAGGCCTTCAAAACTCTCTTCGTAGAAAGTCTCCAGAAACTGACTGACATCGATACCCATAACGGCGCTACCTTATGACTTTTTTGATGGTTGCTAACAGTTGATCTGGATTAAATGGTTTCACAATCCAGCCTGTAGCACCCGCACTTTTTCCTTCGCTTTTTTTGTCCGCCCCGGATTCCGTGGTTAACATCAAGATAGGCGTGAACTTATAGTTAGGTAGTGCTCTCAATTCCTTAATGAGACTAATGCCGTCCATTCGTGGCATGTTTACATCAGTCAACACCAGATCAACTTTACTTGTCTTGGCTTTTGACAGAGCATCTTCACCGTCTACAGCTTCTATCACACCAAAGCCTGCCGCCTTCAAGGTGAAAGAGACCATTTGGCGCATCGAAGCTGAATCATCTACTGCAAGTATTGTCGGCATTATTATTCCCTCTTATCACATCATCCTTAATCATTAGATCCATGATCCTGAAACACTTAATTACGCTTATAAATTCAAAACACTATTCATTCCCGTGAGCTGAACAGCCTCAAGAAACGCTTCGTTAGGCGAACGCCAGCTAACTTCGAGACCAGACTCATTGGCCTCAATAAAAA
Organism: Gammaproteobacteria bacterium; assembly: GCA_050301075.1. Taxonomy (GTDB): domain Bacteria; phylum Pseudomonadota; class Gammaproteobacteria; order Tenderiales; family Tenderiaceae; genus JBNKYV01. Next base: position 3,813 of record JBNKYV010000187.1, on the reverse strand, counting down.
ATGCGGCAAGCAGCTGCAATGCAGCTCCGTCAACGCGCTCTAGTTGAGCGGCATCCAGCACAATAGGTAAATTCTGACTGACAGCCTGTTTGAGTATCGATTTAAAATCGGTCACCATGGTGATATCGAGCCCGTCATTACACTCGACTATCATTTCGTTTCCCTGCTCAGGGGCTTCATGCTCTTCTGTCATTTTTCATCCAACGCTTTAGAAAAGTATCCTTACGCTGCACCGAAAGATGCACACAGAAGTTAGCGGCCACTGAATTCATATCTTTAGACGGTGTCTTAGAGGTGATAAGGCACGGTTTTATGGAATAATTCGCGCAAAACCGAAGGGGTTATTTAAGGGTTTAACGAGTAGAAACACGTGCTCGATTCACGTCAGGATTCGTGCTTCCTAGACGCTCGATCATCAATCTCTTTTTGCAGGCGTCGCTCCTGTTGCCGCGACTCTTCTTCGACATAACGATCCAATACTTTATCTAGCGCTTTAGATCGCCCTCGCTTGGCAAACCAGAACTGCTTCTTCTCTTCCAGCTCAAGTTTGGCCGTTTCGATGGCCTTCTCCTGGCTCTCAATTGCCGCAGTGATTTTTGCCAGAAAACCGCGATACTCATTCATCTGCTGGGCACTCATCCCTTGACTGCCGTCAGAATGCAGACGCTGGTGATACTCTTCCTGGTACAAATGTAGTTGATGAAGTTGATGCACATTATCATTCAAGCGTTTGAGCGCCTCACCCAATGCTTTTGCGGCATCACGCTCAGAGTTCTGCGCCAACTTTACAATCGGCTTAAAGCGTTTTGAGCGGGCCATGGTGGTCATGTGCCGAACTGTTTATTAATTATGATCATTGGCTTCCGTCATCTGGGTGGCGAACAGACCTGCCAAATTCGATAAACTCCCCTCGTAGTTAACAGACTCATTGAAGGGCTGAGCTAAAAAGCTCATGATTTTTGGATAATAGGAAATAGCTTCATCCACCCGTGGATCACTCCCTGTACTATATGCCCCTACAGTAATCAGATCACGATGTTGCTCATAGGTAGAGTAGAGCTGTTTCACTTTACGCGCGCAGGCCAAATGTTCAGGCGATACCACTTCATTCATTACCCGGCTAACAGATGCTTCTATATCAATAGCAGGATAATGGCCCATTTCAGCCAGATTACGCGACAACACGATATGCCCATCCAATATCGCCCGGGCAGCATCGGCAATCGGGTCTTGCTGGTCATCCCCTTCTGTTAATACTGTATAAAAAGCCGTAATTGAACCACCACCCTCACAGCCATTCCCGGCACGTTCAACCAACTTCGGCAATTTGGCAAACACTGAAGGCGGGTAGCCTTTAGTCGCCGGTGGTTCGCCAATAGCCAGTGCAATTTCACGCTGGGCTTGTGCAAAGCGCGTTAATGAATCCATTAACAATAAAACATGCAACCCCTTATCACGGAAGTACTCCGCAATGCTGGTCGATAACATGGCACCATGCATCCGCATGAGTGGTGAGTTGTCCGCCGGAGTTGCGACTACCACGGAGCGGGCCATCCCCTCTTCGCCAAGAATGTTTTCGATAAACTCTTTTACCTCACGCCCCCGCTCGCCAATGAGTCCGACCACGATCACATCTGCGTTGGTGTATTTGGTCATCATGCCAAGCAAAACACTTTTACCCACACCACTGCCTGCAAACAGCCCCATACGTTGGCCACGGCCCACCGTCAGCAGTGAGTTGATGGCACACACGCCCACATCCAGTGGTTGATCAATAGGATGGCGCAACAAAGGATTGATAAATTTGCCACTCAAAGGAACAGAGGCCTCTCGCTCAATTGGCCCCTTGTTATCAAGCGCGTTACCAGAACCATCAAGCACACGCCCCAGCAGTGCCATGCCCGCTGGTGCCTCACAGGTTGAATCAGTTGGGATAACCGCTGCGCTGGGCATCAAACCATGAATATCGCCGATAGGCATGAGATAGGTTTTATCACCGGCAAAGCCTACCACTTCAGCCTCCACCGCTTTACCGCTTTGCGGCACGATCAAACAACGCCCCCCAACAACGGCCTGCACGCCTACCGCCTCTAGGGTAAGCCCCACCATCCGCGTGAGCTTGCCCGTTACTTTCAACGGCACCTTCTCATCCAGCAATTGTTCACGCCGTTTCAGGCGTTCACCCATTTTCGGGAACAGTTGCATACTATTCATCTGATGTTCTTTCACCGCCGAGTATGCGAGCGGCAATCGCCGCTATCCGCGTATCGATGGTTGCATCAACAGTAGAAGACTCCGTTTCAATACGGCAGCCACCACGCTCCATAACAGGATCTTCCACTACCTGCCATTTCTGCTCATCTACATTCGATAACATAGCATCTGTAACCAGTTGCGCATCAGCGGGATTGAGAAAAACCTTAATATGTTGCACACCTGATGGAAGCACTGATATCGCTTCTTTAACAACCCCAATCACCTGAGCTGGATCAGTCTTCAGTTCCCTGCGTACAATCTGGCGCGCAACAGCTACAGACAAATCCACTAACTCGGTCTCAACAACTTCATTCAACTGATCGATGGGATGAGTGAAAGAATTCATCAACGTAGCAAACTGAACTTTGAAGTCATCCAAGGTCTTTTGAGCTTGGGCCATACCTTCCTGGCGACCTTTTTCCAAACCCTCTTCATAGGCCTGCCTCTTAATCGCCTCAACTTCTTGCTTGATGGAATCAAGATGACGTGCGCGCTCCTGAGCAACCGTCAAAGCATCTTCTTCGCTGGAGACCTCTGGCGTTACCCAGGCAGTTGCTGAACTATCACTTGCTGAGATTATTTTTCCGGCCATGCATCACCACTGATACGACAACGATTACACGAACTCTTCGCCCTTACCGCCAATCGAGAGTTCACCAGATTCCATCATGCGACGCGCAATCGCCAGAATCTCTTTCTGCGCACCTTCCACATCACTGAGTCGTACAGGACCTTTTGACTCAAGGTCATCACGCAACATTTCACTGGCGCGTTTTGACATATTGTTAAAAATTTTGTCTTTAACCAGCTCATCCGCACCTTTAAGCGCAATGACCAATGTCTCGGATGAAACTTCACGCAACAGCGCTTGAACACCGCGATCATCAATATCGGCGATGTTATCGAATACAAACATAAGATCTTCAAGCTCTTGACCAAGATCTGCGTCTGTCTCTTTCACTTCATCAATAATTTCAGACTCTATGGAGGCATCCATAAAGTTAAGAATGTTAGCTGCTGTCTTCTTACCGCCCACACTGGAAGATTGCATGGCATTACCACCGCTGAATTGACGCTCTAGAATCACATCTAACTCATTTAATGCTGCGGGCTGAATACCATCTAATGTTGCAATGCGCATGATGATGTCTGAGCGTGTACGCTCTGGTAGCAAAGACAATACCTCTGCTGCATGATCGCTATCGAGGTATGACAACACAATCGCCATAATTTGCGGATGCTCACGACGCACCATTTCTGCAATTGATTTAGGCTCCATCCATTTAAGTGATTCCAACCCCTTGGATGAATGACCAAAGAGAATACGGTCAATCACCTGATTGGCCTTATCCTCTCCCAATGCATTATTTAACAGGTTACGAATATAGTCTTCCGACCCGCCCAGCGCGGCACGCCCTTCCACATTTTCAACAAACTCACCGACCACCTGCATAACAACGCTTTTATCCACATTGGCCATTTGTGCCATTGCGGTACCAACCCGTTGTACCTCTTTGGGTCCCATCAACCTTAATACCTGGGCAGCATCCTCCTCAC
>JBNKYV010000186.1:0-3021 GCA_050301075.1 Gammaproteobacteria bacterium | reverse complement strand
TGAGCGGTGCCAACCTTAGTGGTGCGAATCTAGGCGCAGCGGACCTGCGTCTGGCTAAACTGGATGGCGCCGACCTAACCAATGCAGATCTGAAAGATGCGGACCTGACCGGCTGCAGTCTGGAAGGCGCGATTTTGGATGGTGTGAATATAGAAGGAGCTAAACTGACACTGGAACATCACAAGGCGTTGAAGGCTGCTGGGATCTCGTTGGCCGGATTACCGTTGGATTTGTCGGTTAAGAGCTAGAGCTTCACGTTACATAAAATATATTTCCATTGTCAGAATTGAAAAACAAGACATGAGAGAATCATGACTATGTAACTAAGGGACAATACCCCATCGTTCCCTTAATGAATAAACAGTTAAAGCGCTATCCAGTACATTGCGTGTCATAAATCCCAAACACGATTTCCAGCCCAATATAGCAACATCTTGCTCGCCTTGTTAAGCATAAGAATATCTTTATGCTCTTAAAGCTATTCTTATCATTAGTAGACCTATTACCCAGTTGCGCCTAAAATCTAAAGTTCTCGTGCAGTTTCGAAAGAATACTCTACGCATGATTAGTATGTGCGAATAACAAGGAATAACAAAATGAAAAAAATATTTTTGTGTTTTGTATTACTTGCAAGCTCTTTGCCTAGTCATGCTGTAATTATTGATGACAAAGATTGGCGACAACTTGTAGATACGGCAGGACACTCATTCACATATGACCAATTAACCTCTACAAACACATGTAATACTGTTACGGGTGCTTGCAACGGCATTTTAAATGGGGTCGATTTTACGGGGTGGACGTGGGCAACCAACACTGATGTTAGCGAGCTGTTTGATTTTCTAAACATTGGCCCTGATGGTTACTTCAATACTAATACCATCTACACAGAAACTGATAGCAGCTGGGCCGATGACATTATAGATATAGCAATAGACTCTAGCGACACAGGCTTATTTTTAGACACACTATCGGTGGATTACGGGGAAAGCTTTTTTGGAGCTCTTTCCGGCATAACCAGATCAGAATCTGGTTATGCATACCTAGCTTACTTAACTGATGATTCTACGAGCGCAGACAGAGCAGAAATCACGTCCATAGCATCCGATCATGGCGATGCAAGTTTCGGAGTCTGGCTTTATAAATCAACGCCGGTTTCCGAACCAAGTACTTTCCTGCTATTTAGTCTTGGCCTTACTGGCCTTAGTTTTCTGTCTTGCCGCAATTCGACTAAGACTTAATCATAATTGGCTATTTAGGAGTAACAGTAAGGTATACGGTGGTCGCAACCACAGACTTCCTGCACTCCCAGAGAATTTAGAATACAGCAATATTTTAACTTTCAGAGAGTTCGTGTTTAGGACAAAACTCCCCCGCACTCTTCACACAATTACGGCCACCGGCCTTGGCATCGTAAAGCACTCGGTCGGCATGGCCTATCAAATGGTCTCCCGAACGCAGCTTCAAGCAGCTATCCGGCTCACAACGTAACGTTGCCACACCAATAGAGATGGTAATGGAGAATGGTTTGATACCTTCCACATCAAACACCCGTGACTCAACCCGCGCACGAATCCGCTCTGCCACTTCGACAGCCACGGCTGGCGAGGTATCTTTCAACAAGGCACTGAACTCTTCGCCACCATAACGCGAGAGCACATCACTACCACGCAGTTGAGCACGGATGATGGCCGCTACTTCACGCAACACTAAATCGCCTACCGGATGGCCATAGGTATCATTAACGTTTTTAAAATGATCAACATCCAGCAACATGCAGGAGAGAGGCTGGCCAGAACGCCCTGCTGCATCCACCTCTTCTTTTAAACGCTGATCGAAAAAGCGGCGATTATTGATGGCGGTGAGAGTATCTGTCAGCCCCTGGCGTTTGAGGCGCTCCAGGTTAACGGCGTTTTCCAGACAGATAGCGACTACCGCAGCGAAATGTTCGAGAAAATCGGTGCGCACACCACGCACAAAGCGGTCTGCATCGTAACTGCCAATATTAAAACTGCCGATCAAACGCCCGTAACGCACTAGTGGCAACATGGCGACACTGGCTGGCTTGCGGCGCTGAGTGGTAAAAATGCGTGAATGTTTTTCGGAACGATAAACGCCCAAGCGAGGAAACAGCGAGGTTGCATTCAGAGCTTCCAGCTCTCCCCAACTGGTGGCAAAGATCAATTCCGGCCACTCGTTAAGATTGACGCCCTCTTCTTTCAACAGGCGCTGCATTTCATATTCAGGATCAAACAATAGAAGACTGACCTGATCCCAACTCAGTGTTGAAGGATCGGGATGAAGAATGGCATCGAACAATTCGAGAATAGAGCTAAGGCTAACCAGCTTGAGCTCCATGGCCTGAAAACGACGCAACTTCTGCTCGTTGGCACGCGCCTCAGCCATAAAGTCAGTCAACCGCTGTTGCAACAGACGGTTATGGGCCTGCAGATCCTTGCTCATACCCTCACTGCGCAAATCACGTGCTGCCAACATAAACCACCCCAATGCCTGAGCATAGCTCCTCACTCTTGTGAGATATAAAACTTGTTGCTTGATTCGTTCCGGTACTGCGTAATCTTATTTATATCCGGAATCTTGAAGCACACCCCATTATGGTTAATATCGGGTGCAAAAAAGTTTGCTTTAATGGCTTATTAATCTGAAGACATCTTGTACGATGCGACAAAATCACTAAGCTAAAGGTATGTTTAAACGCATTTTATTCCCGGTTTTATTACTAGCAACACTGCTAAGTGGTTGTGCTGTCACGCCAAAAACCCAACTCGGGGATGCGTGGCATTACGCGATTAAAGAGCAATCTACGCTTTTAGAGCAGTTTGCTCCCATCATTTCTGTTGAACAGGGTGCAGAAACATTTAATCGCATCGGTAAGGTTGTAGCCAAGCGGGACAACCAAGGTAATGAAACAGTGCTCGTGGTACCCGAAACGCCTATTCTCTACGGCAGTGTTGAGCCGTTTAGCACCGAACAAGGGGAGTATCAGAACCTTATCTACCG
>JBNKYV010000185.1:0-5267 GCA_050301075.1 Gammaproteobacteria bacterium | reverse complement strand
TACGGCGATGCCCTCTGATTTCAGCTTCATCACGCACGCCACCCAGGGCCATACGCACAAATTTACGATTCGTCGCACGAGCGATAGACTCACCCAGTGATGTTTTACCCACGCCCGGAGGTCCCACCAAACACAGTACTGGGCCTTTCAATTTTTTAACACGTTTTTGTACAGCCAAATACTCCAAAATACGCTCTTTAACCTCTTCAAGACCGTAGTGATCCTCATTGAGTATTTTTTCTGCACGAGACAAATCGTGGCGCACTTTACTACGCTTAGACCAGGGCACGTTGAGCATCCAGTCGATATAGGCTCGAACCACTGAGGCTTCCGCGCTCATAGGCGACATCATTTTTAACTTATTCAACTCGGTAGCCGTTTTCTCCTGAGCCTCTTTTGGCATCCCAGCTTCGGCGATTTTTTTCTCCAGGGCTTCGATTTCGTTGCCTTCATCTCCCAGATCGCCGAGCTCTTTCTGAATGGCTTTCATCTGCTCATTGAGATAGTACTCGCGCTGGCTTTTCTCCATTTGTTTCTTTACGCGACCACGAATACGTTTTTCTACCTGATACTTATCTATTTCACTTTCAACAAGCACCAACAGGTGCTCTAAACGCTCTCGTGCGTTATCGATTTCGAGCACGTTCTGCTTCTGTGCCAATTCGAGAGACATATGAGCAGCCATGGTATCTGCTAAGCGGCCTGGCTCATCAATGCCGGACAGGGATGTCATCACCTCCGCAGGCACTTTTTTACTCAAGTTGACATACTGCTCGAACTGCTCCATGGCAGAGCGAACCAGTACTTCAGCTTCAGCTTCTGGCACCTCTTCTTCAGTCAGCCTCACAACCTTAGCGGAAAAATAACTGCCATCATCAATCATCTCGGATATCTGGGCACGTTGACCGCCTTCAACCAGCACCTTGACAGTACCATCGGGCAATTTGAGCAGTTGTAGAATGGTCGAAATAGAGCCGACCGAATACATATCATCGGCCTTAGGGTCGTCTTCAGACGCTTTTTTCTGGGCAACCAGCAAAACTTGCTTGTCGCTATTCATTGCCTGCTCAAGAGCCTCTATGGACTTCTCACGGCCTACAAACAGCGGAATAACCATGTGGGGATAGACAACCACATCTCGCAGGGGGAGCAGTGGGTATATCGCGCCTGTTTTCTCAGTAGCATCTATGTCCATCAAAAGCCTCGCACAATTTGTTGCTTTCCAACCATTCTAGCATGGTGTTTCCCTAACAGTGGGGGCTCCCATTGAAAATACAAGACAGCCTCCCCCCTTAAACAGAAAAAGGCCCTAAAACGGGCCTTTTCTCACTCGGATCGCTCAGAAAGCAGTCAATCCTCAGGGGCTGCCTTGCTGCTTTCTTGCGTTTCGTAAACCAGTAATGGTTCGGACTCACCTTTTACAACCGCCTCATCGACCACCACTTTAGCGACATTATTTTCCGAAGGAATACGGTACATGGTATCGAGAAGCATAGACTCCATAATAGAACGCAAGCCTCGCGCCCCCGTCTTCCGCTCCATCGCTTTTTCCGCAACGGCTTCCAGCGCCTCTTTTCGAAAATCAATTTCAACACCTTCCATCTCAAACAGTTTTTCATACTGCTTCGACAGAGAGTTTTTAGGCTCTGTGAGAATCTGTACAAGAGCCTCTTTATTCAGCTCTTCCAATGTCGCTATAACCGGTAAACGACCTACAAATTCTGGAATAAGGCCATATTTAACCAGGTCCTCAGGTTCCAGGTCTTTCAGCAAATCGCCAACATTTTTTCTGTCGTCTTTGCTTTTAACCTCTGCCCCGAAACCAATCCCGCCTTTTTCAGAACGATCCCGAATAACGCGATCAATTCCAGCAAATGCGCCACCGCAAATGAACAGAATGTTGCCAGTATCGACCTGTAAAAACTCCTGCTGGGGATGTTTACGCCCCCCCTGCGGAGGTACCGACGCAACGGTACCTTCAATAAGCTTTAACAAGGCCTGCTGCACCCCTTCACCTGACACATCACGCGTGATCGAGGGGTTGTCAGACTTACGCGAAATCTTGTCAATTTCATCAATATAAACAATGCCTTGCTGCGCCTTTTCAACGTCGTAATCACATTTCTGCAGCAACTTTTGGATAATATTCTCAACGTCTTCACCCACATAACCGGCTTCGGTTAACGTGGTCGCGTCTGCGATGGTAAACGGCACATTCAGCAGTCTTGCGAGGGTTTCTGCGAGCAGTGTTTTACCACTTCCCGTAGGGCCGACCAACAAAATATTGCTCTTACCCAGTTCGACGCTGTCTTTATCTTTTTTCTTGTCGCCAATACGCAAACGCTTGTAGTGATTGTAAACGGCAACGGCTAATACTTTCTTGGCGCGCTTCTGACCGATAACATACTGATCCAGAATCGAGGAGATCTCCACAGGGCTTGGTAAGCTTTCGCCACTACCCTCGGTGTTATTTTCCTGGATTTCTTCGCGAATAATGTCGTTGCACAAGTCAACACACTCATCACAGATAAATACAGAGGGCCCAGCAATCAACTTACGGACTTCATGCTGGCTTTTGCCACAAAAAGAGCAATACAGCAGTTTTCCGCTGTCATCACCGTTATTACTTGTGTGATCGGTCATTAAACCACTCCACTCAGACAGCCCTATGCTCTGCGGGCCTCCAAACAAAACAAAATTCTTATCGTCGCCAGGCCATTTTACCGGCTTTCGCCAAAAAGGCTACCCAGCACACAAGCTGCTCTCAAACAAGATGCAGCAACTCAGCAGGCAATTAACAATAAAAAAATATACCTCAAGACAACCTAAAATTAGGCCAAGCGCTTTTCAATCACTTGATCTACTAGGCCAAACTCTTTTGACTCCTGAGCACTCATAAAGTTATCACGTTCGGTATCAATCGCAATTTGATCAACGCTGCGACCAGTATGAAATGCCATTAATTCATTCAAGCGCTGGCGAATCTTAAGAATTTCCTGTGCGTGAATATGAATATCAGAGGCCTGCCCTTGCGCACCACCACTGGGCTGATGAATCATTGTACGGGCATTTGGCAAACAATAGCGCTTGCCCTCTGCACCAGCAGTCAGCAGGAAAGAACCCATGCTGCACGCCTGACCAATACACATGGTGCTTACATCAGGCTTGATAAACTGCATCGTGTCATAAATAGACAAGCCAGCTGTTACCGATCCACCCGGTGAATTAATGTAGAGATGAATATCTTTATCTGGGTTTTCAGCTTCAAGAAACAGCATCTGAGCCACCACCAGGTTTGCCATATAATCTTCAACCTGCCCCACCAGAAAAATCACCCGCTCTTTCAACAAACGGGAATAAATATCAAATGAGCGCTCACCGCGAGCAGTTTGTTCAACAACAATAGGCACCAAACCACCGGCAGCAACTTCAGGTTTATAGGAGGATTGATTGAAGTAACTCATGATATGACGTATTCCTTAAACACATTCAGATTAATGTTAAAACTGATAGCAGTTTTCGTCAGCTGTAACGAAGCTTAACCGCGAAATGGAAGACTTACCAGCAAGAGAGGGAATTTTGGAGGGAATGCCGTCACAAATGCATGTGACGGCATCAATATGGTTAGATAATAACCGCTACTGCGCAGATTCCTGCTTAATAACGTCTTCGTAAGTAGACTGAGTTTCAGTCACGTTGGCAGCTTCAAGAACATGATCAACCACTTGATCTTCCAGCACTACCGACTCAACGCTAGCCAGTAACTGGCGGTTGCTCATGTAGTATTTAACGACTTCTTCAGGCTCTTCGTAGCTAGAGGCCATCTCTTCTACCATGCTACGAACACGATCGTTGTCAACCTTGAGCTCTTTGCTCTTCACAATTTCGCCCACAACCAGACCCAACGCTACGCGCCGCTCTGCCTGCTCTTTATACATATCGTCTGGCAACAAGGACTTAAGATCCAGATTTTTGACATTATCACCGAATTGCTGCGCCATTTGGTTACGCAGTGCATCAATTTCTGACGCTACTAACGCCTTCGGCAGGTCAACCTCGTGCAGCTCAATCAACTTATCCATCACTTGATTCTTGAGCTTGTTTTTAGCCGCATTTTTGAGTTCGCGCGACATATTAGACTTCACTTCTTCACGGAAGCCCGCTTCGTCGTCACACTTAACACCGAACTTTTCGAAAAACTCCGCATTTAGCTCCGGCAGCACTTGCTCTTCGACCGCGTTAACTTTAACGGCAAATTCAACCGCTGCGCCTTTGAGTTCTTCTGAGTGATAATCTTCTGGGAAAGTCAGCTTCAAGACAGTTTCGTCGCCGGCCTTCAAACCTACCAGCCCATCTTCAAAGCCAGGTATCATCTGGCCAGAACCCAGAACCAGCGCTTGCCCTTCGGCCTTGCCGCCCTGGAATTCCTCACCATCTTTGGTACCAGTATAATCGATGTTTACACGATCATCGTTGGCCGCCGCACGGTCAACACTGGTCCAGCTTGCCTGTTGCTTGCGCAATACATCCAGCATCTTGTCTACGTCACTGTCTTGCACCTCGGCAAGCAGTTTGGTCACCTCAATCTTCGAAAAATCACCCAATGCAACTTCCGGGTAAACTTCAAACGTTGCCACGAACTCAAGATCTTTGCCTTCAGCCATTTCTTTTGGCTCAATATTAGGCTGACCAGCAGGTGTAACAGACTCTTTTTCTACAGCTTCATAAAACGAACGGCTCATTACTTCGCCCAATACTTCTTGGCGAACGCCTGCACCAAAACGCTGCTTAACCACTTTAAAAGGCACTTTACCTTTACGGAAACCATTCAAACGAACAGTTTTGGCCGCCTCTTTAAGACGCTTTTCAACCTCGCTGTCAATTTGAGCAGCTGGTACACCAACAGTCAGGCGACGTTCCAAACCTGAAGTCGTTTCAATTGAAACCTGCATGATATTCCTCACGAAGAAATCTTAGAGAACAAAACCACCGCTAACGTCTTTCAGGGGCTCTGCTCGGGCTGGTCTATTGCAGCCCATCATCATAAATGGTGCGGACGGAGAGACTCGAACTCTCACACCTTGCGGCACCAGAACCTAAATCTGGCGTGTCTACCAATTCCACCACTCCCGCATCGCTTTACATCTGATCAGATGGCTTAATTTTACATCTTAAGCTAGATAAAAATGGCTGGGGTACTAGGATTCGAACCTAGGAATGCCGAGATCAAAACCCGGTGCCTTACCGCTTGGCGATACCCCAACAAG